>JAIECC010000204.1 GCA_029068665.1 Lachnospiraceae bacterium | reverse complement strand
TCATATAGCTGCTGCTGTAATTCCGTCAATTCTTTCTCTAATTCCTGCTTCTTCTCCTGTTCCACCTTGGATAATTCTTTCTTTTGCTCCAATCGATTCAATTCCTGTGTCACCGTACGGATCCGACTCCGTAACGCTGCCTCTTTTCCCTTTATGCTTTGCTCTGTCCCCTGTGGTTTTAAGTGACTGCCATCTATTTTCATTTTCCTGTCCTCCCTTTTCTATATTAACCTGCCGAAACAAAATCTACACACGCACGGAAAGTACTGCCTCCTGCTCTGCCGGCTGTTTCTCTCCGGTATTGGTATAAATTATGGGTTCAGTTCCGTTCTTATCCCTTGTGGCATTAGAACCAGAGTCATAATCATGCTCCAAACGGTCAGCCTGATTCTCCTCACCGGAAGCCTTCGCAGTTAACTGTTCCCGTTCTTTCTGCCGTTCCAGTCTTCGCTTCTCCATGGCCTCTTCCTGTTCCAGTTTTTCTTTCTTCCTTAAGTCCCTGGCTTCTTCCGCCATTCCTTCCCGGGTCTTTTCCTGATATTCTTCTGCCTTTCCCACAAAATCACCGGCATACCCCAATGCCCGTTCCATAGCACCGGTATCCCCTTTACTCTTTGCCGTCTGATACACCTTCATGGGTGTTTCAAGAAGCTTCAGATTCGTCCCGGCTCCTGATAAGCCTTCCATAATTTTTGTATTCATAAATGCCTCCTTTTCTATCAGTCACAATACAATTGCCTGCTTACCCTTTGTTTCGGAGACATTTCCACACCAGCTTATGCTTATGTATCAAACAGTCACTTTCCCGTCATATGCGGTATCCCCAAAGGGCAGTAAAACAGAAATCACAAATTCATCATTGCCCACCTCTGTATTTACTACTCCATTGTATTTTTCTGCCGTTTCATGGATATTCAGAAGCCCCAGACCGTGCTCCTCCGGCTGCTCCTTTCTGGTATACCTGATTTCTTCAAGATCTTTCATATCCGTACTGTTTTTCACTTCCAACAGCAGATATTTTTTTATGCTGCACACCCGGATGTGAATATATCCGGATGTATCCTCCGGTAACCGTTCACAGGCTTCCAGTGCATTATCCAATATATTTCCCAACAGTACACAAATATCAAACTCTTCTATCCCGCAATCCCGGGAAATCTGCACCTCACATTCCCATGTAATACAGGCTTTTTCTGCCTGCCTTCTTTTACTGTAAAGCAATGCATCAACCGCCTTACTTCCGGTTGCTTCTTCATTTACATCTATACTGCCTGCCTTCGTCATATTTCCCAGATAATATCCCATTTTGTCCCATTCCTGATTGTCCCATAACCCCTGGAGACTAATCAGGTGATTCCTCATATCATGGCGCAGACGTTCCATCTGGCGGTATTGCTCCTCCAGCATTTTATAAAAATCCACCTGAGAACGATATTGTTCCTTACTCCTCTGCTCCGTATAAAGCCGATCCATTCCAAAGACATAGCCGGCTGCCATGCACATCAGCAGCAGAGCAATCAGACAAATAGCCAGATGACTAAAAAAGGCATTGCTTTCAATCCTTCCATATTCAACCCCAATAGCACCAGCCACTACTACAACACCATTACTGGCTGCCCAATTCACAACATCAATAACAGCAATCATAAAAAGCAGCGGTACTGCCAGTGTAAGAAACCATTTTTTCGGTTTGTGGAGGAACATCTGCCGAAAGGGTTTGGACAGACAACGAAGGAGCAAAAGAATCACTCCAAGTCCCAGTACACCAAGCAGGTCAACCAGCCAGGATTCAAACAGAATATCCGGATTTCCTATGAAAAATCTGCAAGCGAGCAGAATCAGACAGCTGAGAAAGGAAACACTAAAGCTCCCTGCCAGTTTTTCTATTATAATCATAATGACAACCGTCAGCAGTTTCTTCTCCCATGCCCCGGAGAATACCAACAGGATCAGACCTAAAAACAAGAGATTGCAAGTAAAAGAATGAATGATATACGGGGTATTCCAGAGTTTATAGCATTCGTTTGTAATGAGTCTTTCCAAAAGAATCAAAGCAGCCACTGCGAGCTGCTTCTTTTTCAAGGCGTTCATCTGAACACCACAAAAACAGGCCAGGGAATATGCATAGAATGCCTGAACAACAAGAAGCAGAATAGAAATACTCCAAAGTAACCATGGATTCATAGAATACCTCCATTCTTTCTCATAAATTCAAGTATTGCCTTACAGAAATCCTCATACCGCCTTTTGGCAATCATAATGCGCTCTCCATTCTCCAAAACCGCTTCCTGTCGGTTATAGCTCTCCACATATTTCAGGTTAACCAGATAGCTTTTATGGCACCGAAAGAAGGACTTGTCCTTTAACTGCTCCTCCAATTCACTGATTTGCTCATAGTAGGAAATCATGCCCTCTTTCCTGTGTATATCAATCTGTCTTCCCCTTCCCTCAAAGTACCAGACATCATCCAATACTATTTTCAGCTTCTGCCGCTCCCTGCTGATCATGATGAAATCCTTTGCCTGTGGTTCTATTTTTCCAAGTGCCTGTTCCAGCACCCGTTTCAGTTTTTTATCATTCACCGGTTTTAAAAGATAATGAAATGCCTCCACATCATAGGCATCAAATACATAGTCCCTGCTGGAGGTAATAAAAATCAAAATGGAACACTCTCCCTGTTTCCGGAGATATTCTGCTGTCTGTAAGCCATTCAGCTCTTGCATTAAGACATCCAGAAAAATGATATCAAAGCTCTCCGATGCTGCCAGCAGCTCCTGTCCACTGCTGAACTGCCGGATTAGACAGGGTGTTCTTCGTGCTTCCATTATCATCTTAACCGTTTTTATTATATTACAACCGTCCAGTATATCATCGTCACAAACTGCAATTGACAGCATTTTCTTCACCTGCCTTACCAGTACTTTCGGGCATGACCCTTTGGATTATTGCCACCATAAAAAAAGATGAAACACGCATTGCGGGTTTCATCTCGTGTCAACTATTATATCGGCAGCTTCTGCTTTTTTGTATCAAAGATGTTATGAACGGACAATTTTCCGACATAAACGGATTGCTCTTAAACAACTTTCCTTGCTCATGCTGAGGTCCCCATGCGCGTAAAACCTTTCAAAAGATTATTTTCTGCTGAGGTCCTCCTCCAATTTACCGGCAAGCACAAGCGTCTGATCGAGAATCTTCTGGATTTGGCTGACATTTTCCATATGCTCTTTTGCCATATTATTTGCATCTTTTATTGAAGAAATAATTGTGACAAGATGATTTGTAATGCTATTTAAAGTTTCCTTAATCGCAGTAGCAGAACCGCCGCTGTCCTTTGCCAACTTCCCCATCTCATTGGCAACTACAGCAAACCCGCGGCCATACTCGCCGCTGCGCGCTGCCTCAATAGACGCATTCAATGCAAGCATATTAGAACGTGAAGCATTACTGCTGACTTTGTTTACTACCTCAACTGCATTATTTACATCACCCTCTACGACATTTGTCATCCTGTCCATTTCCGTCAGCATATTAAACAGTTCCTCAATTCCGTTAATGACGGTCTGGATAGAGCCGTTAATTTCTGTAACCGACTCCCGAAACTGATTCGTTATCTCTGACATCTCCTTCTTTATGCTAACAGAGTATGTACAAATCACACATCCGATGACTTCCCCGCCATACTCGACCGGTACTAATTCTCCCTCAAATGCTTCACCCATAACCTCTTCCGGCAAGTAGTTATGCTTCCGCTTTCCGGTTCGTATCACTTCATCAAATGCACCGCTAGGGTCTTGAAATGCCTGTCCGACTCTCAACATGGGGGTTACCCCGTCCGGAACGGTATACCCCTGTATGATCCCAGACCTGTCCAATACTGTTATGTATACATCCTGTCCAAAAAGCTGCCTGATTACCGGCAAAAATTCAACTATCTGAGCCAAATTTTCGTTTACCATGGGTAAATACCTCCTATTTTTTCTTCATTCACTTTATTTTGCCTGACCTCTTATCTCTCTGCTCATAAAACAATTAATGGCACAAAAATCCCATAAACGTCTAAATCGTCCACAATGACCATTTTTTCATGTGCATTATTGTATCAGACTTTTTCCAACACGACAAGATACAACTTGCTTAAACTTCCGCATGTATATCAGAGAAAATGCAATTTCCATGCACAACTGCATCATTTCCCAAAGTAATCGGCAATTTCTTTCATTCTGGTACTCTGCTCCGTGCGGAATGGACAGCGTTTATTGCAATGTCCACAGCCAATACAGGCATCTGCCTTAACCGTAAGTTTTTCATAATGATTTGCCGCCATAGTATCTCCCGCAAGAGCCAGATCATAATATTTATTTACCAATCCTATGTCAATTCCTGCCGGACAAGGCTGGCAATGATTGCAGTAAACACAGTTGCCCCAGGCCGCCTCCGGAGTAAACTGCCCAATCATGGAATAATCTTTTTCTTCCGCTGAAGCTCCTGCAAACCCCAGAAGTGCTTCCAGGTCATTCCTGTTCCTTACACCCGGAACCACAGACAAAACACCGGGACGGTCTAATGCGTACTGAATACACTGATACCGGGTCATTGCCTTCCTGAACGGCGAAGTTTTTCCATCTAAAAGCTTTCCTCCATGAAAAGGCTTCATAACGGAAATACCCACGCCCTCTGCCTCACATCTCCGGAATAACTTTGACCGTTCTGCTACAGAACCAATCCCATATTCATCCCCCTGCTCCAAATCATAAGCCGGATTAATGGAAAACATCATTATATCCATAAGACCCGTATCCAGTATACGCTCTGCTACAGAAGGGGTATGGGAAGAAAATCCAATATAATGCACCTTTCCCGCTTCCTTCATCTCCTTTATAAAATCAAAAATACCGGAGGACACCAGTTCATCATAGTCATTATCCTCGTCCACACAGTGCAGGAACCCGAAATCCGCATAATCCGTCCCCAGTGCTTCTAATTCCCATGAAAAAGTCTCTTTAATCTGTGCAAGATTCCTTGACCATCCATATTCACCTTGTTTGTTATACACTGCCCCAAAATGAAGCTGAAACAGCACTTTGTCCCGCTGTCCGGCCATAGCCCTGCCAAAGGGTTCATATATATTCTTTCCTCCGGCACAGAGGTCAAAGAAATTAATACCTTTTGCAACAGCGGTACGGATGACCTGCTCTATCTCTGCATCAGAGCATTGCTGAATACCACCCATGCCAAGTCCGAGTACACTTAATTGTTCTCCATATTTTCCATGGGGAAGCTTACGATATTCCATCACTTTTCCTCCTTTTTCACTGCAGCCTCATTTACACAGCGTAAGGCATTCAGACTCCTTGGATAACCAATAAACGGCAGACACTGGGAAATGATTTTAATCAAAAATTCCTTGTCATTGCCAAGCCCCATATTCGCAGCTGCATGGCTGATAAGCTGGGGTTCACAGCCCCCCTGTGCCGCCAGAAAACAGAATGTAATCATCTCCCGCTGCTTATAATCCAGACCTTTTCGGGTATAATAATCGCCAAAACAGTTGTCTGCCAGCCACAGATTGATATGACGGCTCTCTTCCGGACCGGATTTCCAGAAATCCCGCATACCTTCCCCAAAGATATCCACCTGTGCCTGTGTCCCCGCTTCCCGACGATTTTCCGTAGTCGTTGTTGCCTGGGAAGGAAGGGGCAGTTCAATGCCTTTCTCTTCGAATACTTCATTGGTAATCTTCAAAAACGGAAACACCCGTCCAATCCCCAAATACGCCACTGCCTGATAGACAATCTCCTTGATTTCCACAGGACTGACATCAAAATTAAGTGCCGCAGGAATCATAGCCCGGAACTCGTCCATCCCCTGACATCCAAGCAGTGTTGCAAGAATTGCCATAAATCTGGTCTTTCCATCCAAATCATCCTGATTTACCACCTCATCAAAGGCAAAATTGGCAAAACGCTCTATAAATTCCGGGTCCGTTTCCAAAAACCTTAATTTACAATTCGGAAACATTTTCTCGTGATATGCTTTAGAATTTTCTGTAATTGCCATTTTATCTTCCTCCCTATATAT
>JAIECC010000203.1 GCA_029068665.1 Lachnospiraceae bacterium | reverse complement strand
ATGTTTAATCAAGGCAACTGTACCATCAATTCCCAGCACACTGGTGTCCAGGCAATAATTATAGCTTGTAGTTGCCCCCCATTTTTTAGTGGTATAATAATTATAGTAAGAAGCTCTTTGTTTGTCTGTTTTATTACAAAAATCCTTTGCTTTTTCCGGAGTGATGTTCATTCGCTCAGCCACACGCTTCATACGATCCTCAATTGGCGCAAATAAAAAGAAATTTACTACATTGCTATAGTCTGCCAAAGCATAATCAGCACAGCGGCCAATCATAACACAGGAACCTTCACTTGCTGCATTCTTAATGGTATCAAAAGCTGCAATGAATACCTTATGATTAATTGGCATATCCATTCCATTGACATTGATTCCCAGTGAGTATGGATCCATTACAATAGAATATAATAAGCTGCTGGTAGGCTTTTCATCAAATTTCTCAAAAACCTCTTCACATAGCCCGCTTTCTTTTGCTGCCCGTTTTAATAATTCCTTGTCATAATATGGTATATTCAGTTCCTTTGCCAAAGAAATACCGATTTCCCGTCCACCGCTGCCACATTGTCTTCCAATTGTAATAATTGTGTCTTTCCCCATAGTAATCGCTCCTTCCTTGTATGAAAACTGCATTCACACATTTATATTCTATTTTCATTTTATCATAAAATCCGTTGTTTGGCACTTGATTTTTATTCGGGTTTTGGGAAAAGAAATCATCTGAACTGCTCCAGTAATTGTTGAAAGTATTCCGGTAATTCTGCCTGAAATTCCACGTATTTCTTTGTTCTGGGGTGAACAAAGCCTAATACACCTGCATGAAGCGTCTGTCCCTGTAAATGAAACCTGTCCTTTGCCGGGCCATATACCGTATCACCCAGCAAGGGATGATGAATATATGCCATATGCACGCGAATCTGATGGGTTCTTCCGGTTTCAAGCTGGCATTCTACAAGGGTATATTTTCCATGAAAACGCTCCAGAACCCGATAATGAGTAATAGCTTCTCTTCCATGCCGCACATTCACCGCCTGCTTTTTCCGGTCCACCGGATGTCTGCCAATGGACTGCTGAATGGTACCCTGTTCTTCCACTATATTATCGTATACTATCGCCTGATATTTTCGTGTTATGGAATGAACCTTTAGCTGTTCAGCCAGTGACTGATGAGCCAAATCATTTTTACACACAACTAACAGTCCTGTGGTATCCATATCAATCCGATGGACGATTCCGGGACGTAAAACCCCATTGATCGTTGACAGATGATCCTTACAATGATACATAATAGCATTTACCAAAGTTCCGGAAGCATGTCCGGCAGCCGGATGAACAACCATTCCCTTAGGTTTATTTACAATTAATATATCCTCGTCCTCATAAACAATATCCAGAGGTATATTTTCCGGTACAATATCCGGCTCTTTGGCTTCCGGCAGATTAACCGAAATTTCATCCCCGGTTCCCAGCTTATAATTTGACTTTACCATTGTATCATTTACAAGAATATTTCCATCTGCCAATAACTTCTGAATATAGGAACGGGAAATGTCCGGAAGCATATCAGATAAATATTTGTCAATACGCATATTCACTTGTTCCTTGGTAATACTCAGCTCCAATTATTCGTCTTCTTCCTCTTCATCTAAAAATAAATTATTAATATCCAACGGTTCTTCCGGCTCGATAGTCTCTTCCGGCTTATGCTCTGCTTCTGATTTCATATTTACCGGTTCCCTGGTTTCCGGTTCATTCTGCTTTTCCATGGAGGAGGCAGGTGTCCTTTTTCTGGTGAAAAAGAACAATCCTTCAAAATCCTCTTCCTTATAACGGAACAAAAGCAGACATCCAATTATGAAAATGGAAAAAGTCACATACATATCCGCTATATTAAACACAGGAAAATCAATGCACTTAATATAGAAAAAATCCACCACCGAACCTTGAAATAATATGTCTCCGTGAAAAGCCCGGTCTATCATATTGCCAATAGCACCGGCAATCAAAAATTGAATGGAAATTGTAAGTGGACGAAATCTGGAATCTTTTGTCAGCTTTACATAGCAA
>JAIECC010000202.1 GCA_029068665.1 Lachnospiraceae bacterium | reverse complement strand
TTTATTAACATCAATCTCTACTGATGCACTATTATCAAATATTTTTTGTTCCCAGTTATCCCTTTTACCTTCTTCACTTTTAATGTCGAAACTATTCGTTTTTATTATCTGCCGAACTTTTTTTTCATCTTCCGATAATTCATAACCCGACATCGTGTAATATTCCTGCATTGAAACAGTGTTGTTACATCCCTTGTTGTTCCTGCTGTAATTCGTACAACCCAGAAAATATCCATTCTTGGAAGATTTTATAACAAGGTATCCATCCTGACAGTTAGTACATTTCATAATGGAAAGTTTTTGTCCTAACATATTATTTGTCATAAAACTACATACTTCTGGCTCATTAGTGCAAATATAAAGACGTAAGCCGTAAGAAGGCTTGTATTTAAGTTGCAACGGAAATCCACATATTGGACATTTCTTTTTACTCGGAAATACAGGTTCTTCTTCTGACCATTTGCCACGAAGATAAACATTTTTGTATTCCCTCTTTATTTCCAACAAAAATTCAGATGGATTCTTTTCAGGTGCAATAAAATATACACGATTTTTCGTTCGGGTCATAGCCACATAAAAAAGCCTGCGCTCTTCTGCATACTGCATTGAGGTATCCTCTTTCACTACTAATGATAACACTGGATCATCCTCGATTTTTGATGGAAAACCATATGTCTCATTTCTACCATTAACTACAATTACATTATCATAGCCCAGACCTTTAGATGCATGTGCTGTCATAAAGGTAATATCAAGTTCCGGATACTTAACAGATTTTATTTTTGCACCACGATTAATATATTCAAACAAACCGGTTCTAGCTAATCTGTCACCGTCAAACCCAAACCTTCCAAGTAAAAGTATTCTAGATGTACTGGTATTTCTTCCCTCCTTTTTATCATAATCAATAATCTGCTCGATTGCAGTCTGTACGGCATATGCTATTGCATAATTCACTCCACTTCTTCTGTCTGCCTTCGGATTCTTAGACTCACTATCATATGTGTAAATAATAACCGGCTCGTCAATATGTTTCGGTGAAAGAAGAGATTTTTGTATTTGTGACACATTTTTCTGAATAAAGTTTCCAGCAATGTCTATTACCTCTTGCGAATTCCTATATGTACGCACAATCTTCATAAGTTTTGCATATCCCATCTTCTCTTCAAAATTTGTAAACAACGTGATATCCGAACCACTAAATGCATATATGGATTGCCAATCATCACCAACCGCCACTATTTTTGCATCTGTTACCTCAGAGAAAGATTTCACCAGATCAAAACGCTGTCGGGAAATGTCCTGATACTCATCTACAATAAGATATTTGAAGTCAAGTTTCTGTTCCATGTCCTGTACTTCATTTAAAACTCTGGCAGATTCGTTAATCATATCCTCGAAGTCAACAGCGTGATTTTCCACAAGAAATTTTTTATATTCCAAGAAACAGGCATGACAAATATCTAAGAACAACTTTGTCCTTACATTTGATGTATTCCGTGATAGATTATCAAAATCTTTTTCATCATAACCATTAACTTTGAAATTTCGGATAAAGTT
>JAIECC010000201.1 GCA_029068665.1 Lachnospiraceae bacterium | reverse complement strand
CAACAGGACTTGAACCTGCACGTCGGGGACACTAGAACCTAAATCTAGCGCGTCTGCCAATTCCGCCATGCCCGCTTGCACAAGTTAGATTATAACAAGGAAACTTCATTCGGGCAAGGGAAAATTCACTTTTTTCATTCCTACGCTGCTTATTCCTGTTCCGTTAATTCTACTTCTGTTTCTCCAGATATTCTTCCAGACAGATTCCCTCATTATATATGGCTTCCGCCGCCTCTTTTCCTACGTATCGATAATGCCATGGCTCATAGACAATACCCGTAATATCACTTTTATCTGTGGGATAACGCAGGATAAAACCGTACCGCCAGCTATTCTCCATCAGCCATTTCTGAACGGCAGTATCCTCCTGGTTTTCATCCAAGATCTGATAATTCTTATCTACAATATCTACCGCAAGTCCCAACTGATGCTCACTGGTACCGGGTATGGCAATATTCCTGGCAGTCTCAGTTCTTGCCTCCTCCTCTGAATAACCTTGTGCCATCAAGGTCCTTACATTTTCCTCAAACAACCGGTTCTGTTTCTCCCATGTCCGATAAGAAGAGCAGATATAGGGTGACAAGCCTGCTGCCCGGCAGTCATCCATCATCGCCTGCAGCTCCGGATAACAGCGTTCATCCACAGACTGCCCATTCACCAATTCTACCAGTTGAAGGGAATAATCCTCGTTCAATGAATGCCATGGATTTACCAGAGTCAGCTGCCAGTTCCCAAGCCCGCTGACCGGCATCGTCAGACTGCTATTTACCTCTGTAACCGGCTCCGGATTCTCAAAATTCTGCAGATATTCCGGTCCATCCTCCATTATAACGTTTCTGCCGGATTCCTCTGTCTGCAAATTCATATATTGGACTTCCTCATAATATCCGGAAGTCATAACCTCCATTTTGTCTCTTTGCATATGGTAGAAATAACCGGCTCCAAATAAAACGACCATCACCGTTCCTCCGGCACAGATCCGTCCCGCCCATACAACCGCTTTGTTCAATGTGACTCACCCTTCCTATGTCTTTTTTCAAAGCATAGCACGGGAATGAATCCAACCATCAACCATTAGGAATCAAAATT
>JAIECC010000200.1 GCA_029068665.1 Lachnospiraceae bacterium | reverse complement strand
ATAAAACTTCCCATCCTCCGGCTCGTCTAAAACAGAAGTCAGTGTCTCCGGCTTTGTCATGGCGGACTCTCTGGAATCTACCGGATTAATACAGTGGGTCTTGATTCGCTCCAGTTCCTGCTCTGTCAGTCGTCCTTCGATGACATAAGTGGTTGCGGAACGTATAATCGGTTCCTCTTCCTCATTTAATAACTTTACACACTGTTCCGCAGAATCTGCTCTCTGATCGAACTGCCCCGGCAGATATTCCACACTAAATACCTGCTCTGTATCCTTTTGAACAAACTCTTCCTCATATAAAATATCCACCGGCGGTTCTGAAAAAACCGTACCCAGCGCCTTTTGATAAGTGGTTTCTGACAGATTCTCAATATCATAACGAACCAGCACCCGGACGCCCGTTACCGGAATATCCAAATAACTTCGAATCTCGTCATACAGTTCTCCTGCTTTTACGGCATACTCCTTTTTCTTTTCCACATAAATCCGCTTTACTTTGCTCATAATGACCTCCATTTTATTAAGTAGATTCACGAACGCTTATTCATGAATCTTTTTTATCATCCTAAATACTACCGAATTCTGAAATACCATCGGCTTAATCTGCTGGTAAAATATAACGCCGTCTGTAGGAGCAACCAATCGGGAAATCACATCCCCCCGGAAGGAATCTACAATCTCCGCCAGAAGCTGGCCCCGTACCACCTCAGTGTCCGTGGACACTTTTTTCCGGAAAAAGCCCGGCATATCAGCCCGTATGGTCAGCAGATCATCCTCCTCCACTATAGTGGAAATATATCCGCTATGGCAATTATACCTTATAATGCCCATCCGGGTCAAAAAACGAAGTACCGCTGATACACCTTGTCTTGCCCGCTCTTCATCAATTCGTTCCGTTGCTCCTGTATAAACAGAAAATGCACTGGTACCATTTTTCTGCCAGTTATAATTCAGAGTGCTGCTGTCAAAAGCCCGCTCGGTAGCCGTTAATACATATGGCATTCCAAATAAATTTGCAAGACTGGTATTTCTGGCACCCTCCTCTGACAACCGGATGTGGGGAATGAATTCCCCGCCCAGATAAAAGCTGGCAAACTGTATTCCATACCGATATCCATTGACCCGTTCCATAACAGCAGCCGCAATCCGGCTGGCAGCCGGGCCTTCAGGATTTCCGGGAAAGGACCGATTAATATCTGCATCATCGGATACCCAGAATTTCTTTCCTACATTCATTGCATTATAGTTCAGAGATGGAATCACAAGAATTTCTTTATTTACAACAATCGCACCCTTTGCCTCTAACTGCTCCAGTCTGGAAATCAACTGGGAACACATATAAAGCTGCTGAAATTCATTTCCCCGCATGGCACCAATAATACAGGCTGCTCTGTCTCCATGTCCAAACCGATATCCGATAATGGTATATTCACCCCGAAATGCTGTATTCATATTGAAAATGATCTCTTTATTCATTTCAGACCGCCTCCATAAATCCGGGCAATTAACGCACCTTCTTCTACAGCCGGATACTCCCGGAAGGTAAATACCAGTCCGTCACAAGGAGCATAAATTTTCTCTTCAACAGAACCGGTAATTACATCCACAATAGTTCCGATTTTCTCACCCTTTTTCACCTTCATGGAATGCTTGATATTCGGTACAAAAAGACCACTGCTTTCTGCATTGACAAACCAGACATCACCATCTGTAGCAGTAATCGGCTGTCGTACTTCTTTTACCTCTCCCTGCCAGATTCCAATCTGCTTCATCAGAGAAAAAATACCTTCCACAATCTGCTCACAATACTCGTAATCAATACGCAAAGCAACTCCGGCTTCAATTACCATGGATTTCACCCCAATGGAATTTAATGCATACGCCAGGCTGCCGGGACGGACACTGGTAGAAGGATGAATCCAGACCAGCTCGGTATTCAGCATCTGGGCATAAGGCATTACCGTTTCAATTACATCATCATTCAACCGTACCTGTGGAATCTCCCGAATCAGGGAATTACTGGAGTGAATATCCAGACAAATATCTGCTCCTGCCATATCCCTAATGATTCTGGAAGCAGCATGTTCCAAAATAGCTCCATCATCATCCCCTGGAAATACCGTATTCATATCTACATCCATTAAAGGAAAATCCCGGCTCTGAGCATCCAGACCAAGAGGATTCAGGGCAGGATAAATATCAATAATACCAGTCAGATTGGAAAATTCTTCTTTTATTCTCCGAATTACCTGATAGCAGATATACTGTCCACACAGCTCATCCCCATGGCTTCCGGAAGCAATACATAACCGCTTCTCTTTTCCGGTACTTTCATCCGGTGCCAGACGGTTTTTCTTAATCCGCATGACCTCTTCCACTAACATCTCTACCGATACAACTGTATCTATCATTCTTTTCATCACTTCCTTACCGAAACTTTTCCGAATGTCATTAAAAGAGGCTGTCCCGAAATTCAGACATCATAATCTGTTATTCAGGTCAGCCTCACTTACAATCATTAGAAATCTCCCCCTGTCTTCACAGGTCTGTTATTTTTCAATTACTTTTGTCAGGGTTGAAATCAACTGCTCAGCATCAAATGGCTTCGGAATAAATTCATCTGCTCCACTTTCCACTGCTTCCACCATTTTGCTTTTCTGTCCGGCAGCCGTTACCATTACCACCTTAGCTTCCGGATATGCTTCCTTAATCTTTTTTAAGCCGCCGATTCCATCCAGCACCGGCATTGTAATATCCATGGTCACAACATCCGGCTGTAACTCTACATAACGATCATATCCTTCCTGTCCATTTGTAGCTTCACCAAGCACTGTATGTCCAGCTTCCTCCAGGATTCCTCTTAATATCTTACGGGAAGTCCTTGAATCATCTACAATCAAAAAATTAGCCATGCTATACACCTCTCCTGTTTCTTAATTCTAACTACTAGCTGATTTGCCATTTTGCTTCTAAGCAGATTATCAGTTCCAATCTCTTGCCGGAAATATACATCGGCATCTTATACATCGGTCCTTCTGTCTGAATCTTGGTTTCCTCTGTATACATGGCCGGCGGCATTAATTCAAGTTCAATATCCTCTTCTGACAGCTTACTTGCATACAGACCATTGTTACAATTGATAAACTCACAAACAGAATCCAGAGTATCCATATCAATCGTCTCGAATTCTTCCCTGCCAAATGTGGATGCTGCGGTAAGAACTGCTTCTTTTTCACCGGAAATGCCAACAAAATAACTAAACTCACCGGTCAGCTCCTGGCTGGCTATAAACGGCACTGTAATGCTGTTAATCTTCTCTGCCTGCTCCAATCGCAGATCCGTATCGATAAAACGATTCACACTTCTTGCCATCAATGCAATATAATCCTTCATGATTGGCGGAATGGAAGATTCCTTCAAAAATACCGGCACGATATTATCCAGATCACTGCTCTTAATAGCATCCAAATCCAAGGCACTGAATCGTTCTTCCTTTTTATATGCCTTTAATTCCTTCTGAATCTCTTCCAGGGTTAAATAGCCATGATCCGTCAGAGCCTGTACAAATAACAGATATTGGTCACCCTGCTTTTTTAATAAAGATTCTACCTGCTCCTCCGTTAAATATCCCTTCTCAACTGCAATATCACCGAACCTGCGGTCCTGCATCTGCTGAAGCTGATTTACCATCTCAGCCTGTGCCTCTGTCATCAACCCATTTACAACTGCCAGTAATCCCATCTTTAATCTGGCACTCTTCATCTCTTCTAACATTTCCTCATACTGATCGACCGTAATGACAGCCTTATCCAGTAGATATTTCCCAAAATAAATACCAAACATAATACGTCCTCCACTTAAAAAATATATAAACACCCAAGTAAGCTTTATTATACATAACCTTATGACCAAAGTCAACAACTCCACATTCGTAGAAAGGCAAGATTTCATTGAATATTTTGTACAAATTTCGTATAATCAATTTATAAGCTATAAGAGAAGGAGTTCTTTATGTCCATCAAAAAATCTCTGCAGTCATCGCTGGTAGTAAATGCAAGCGTACCTATCGTCATTTTTGCTATTCTGTCCGTTTTGATTGCATTTCATAATTACTTAAACGTATCCAAAGATGCCATAAAAGCAACTGCGGAAAACTATCAAAAGGGCTTTGAAGCACAATTGAATACACAAATCGTTGAGGTGGAGGCAATTGCATTGCATTCGGAAATCATCAATCAGCTGTCCAAAAAATTCTACAATCCGGATGTGGATCTACGGGCAGATATCACTTCCTGTACGGAAATGCATGCCTTTTTGGAGCAGACCTCCAACAGCTATGGAAATCATGTAATCTATAGTGTTTTTGATACAGAGGGACATGTCATCTACAGTTCAGATGATGCCCTGATTGGAGATTACAGTCATTATATTGAAGATATGGCAGTCACTTTGACTGCCACTCAGGTAAACTCCACAATTACCTTGAACGGAGTATCCAATGCCATACATATTATGACACCGGTTGCATCCAAAAAACAGCCCTGTATCGGTGTTCTGGTTGCCAGCGTAGATGCCGATTACTTTGGAAGCTTTATTTCAAGCGAAACCAATACCTATCTGCTGGATCATGCATCCAACAGTCTGCTGGGCATTGAATTCCAGAAGGATCAGGTAAAAAAAGAGGCAGTCACCTGTCTCATCCAGTATAAAAACAGCAATGAATCATGTGGAACCATCTTTATTCGAAAGGGTCTGTCCTTCGAGCTTTACGGTTACAGCATTATGCCGGAATACCACTGGGTCTATCTAGCACAACAGGATACTGCCATGTTTCAGTCTCAGGTAGGGTTCCTGCCGGTTCTAATGGCGGCCGTAATCCTTGTTTTCCTGTTCATCACGATTCTGACCAGTTCCAGAC
>JAIECC010000020.1 GCA_029068665.1 Lachnospiraceae bacterium | reverse complement strand
CCTTTAAAAGAACATGTATTTTACTGTCATCTATCCCGTCCTGCTCAATAACCAAAGAACATAACTGGGCACAGGTCTCAATCAGCAACACCCCCGGCATAATGGGATATCCCGGCATATGTCCTTCAAAATAAGGCTCATTAACGGATACACACTTAATACCCGTTGCCGACTTTCCAGGCTCTAACTCCGTTACCCGTTCAATCATCTGAAAGGGCGGCCGCTGCCGTA
Organism: Lachnospiraceae bacterium; assembly: GCA_029068665.1. Taxonomy (GTDB): domain Bacteria; phylum Bacillota; class Clostridia; order Lachnospirales; family Lachnospiraceae; genus CAG-632. Next base: position 1,657 of record JAIECC010000020.1, on the reverse strand, counting down.
TCCGCTCATTTATTTCTAAGAGATTCATAGACTCAATCCTCCATCCATAATAATGGTCTGCCCGGTCACATATGCCATGTCATCGGAGCATAAGGCGCATACCAGCTTTCCCACTTCTTCTGCTTCTCCAAACCGTCCCAAAGGTACTGCCTTCAGGTGTTCTTCCTTCTGCTCCTCCGGAATCTGTTCAATCATATCCGTAGCAATAAAACCCGGAGCCACCGCATTGACCCGAATACCATATTGTGCCAGTTCCTTTGCCAGGGTTGCTGTCATGGCATTGACTGCTCCCTTAGTGGCACTGTATACACTCTGCCCCGGAATGGCTACTACCGAGCTGACGGAAGAAACATTGATAATGCAACCCTTCTTCTTCCGCATCATTTTTAATGCCGCATTCTGAGCGCAGTGAAAATACCCCTTTATATTAATATCCAGACTTCGTTCTAAAGAATCCTCCGGCAGCATTAGCAGATACTTATCATCCACCACACCTGCGTTATTTACCAATACATCAATGCTGTCAAACTCCTTGCCGGCTGTGCGGAACATCCCCTGTACCGCTTTTAAATCCGCCGTATCTGCCTGAATGGCAAGTGCCCTTCTTCCAAGCGCCTCAATCTCTTTCACTACCTCTTGTGCAGCAGCCTCATTGGATACGTAATTCACCACAATATCATAGCCTGCCTTTGCCAGTTCAATGGCACATGCTCTTCCAATACCCCTGGAGGCTCCTGTTACAACTGCTGTACTCATTCTTTTCTCCTTATCTCAATCAAATCATTTCCGTCACCCTGCCGGCTTCAGCCATGGATAACCGTTTGAATACTATATCTTATCTCCTAGGATAAATGATAAAGCTCTCCCTTTTCCGTATCCCGATACTCATGCTTTTCATAGTACCCAATCAACGTACCTGCCTCATCCCGAAGGGCAATCATATATACATCTTTATTTTCCTTTTCATTGTGGAAGGTATATACCCGGTTATGGTCTGTACTTTCCTGAAACCATGCAAGCACCTTATGAATCTGTTCCTGAGACCGAGCATTATGGCAATCCAGCAGATTGCTGCCTACCAATGCAGCGCCGCCCTGCTTTGCGTATCTGGCTTTTGCAGCCGGATTCATATAAAGGACTTCATGTTCCAGGTTACAGATTACAACTGCACATAAGTCCTGTTCTACAATGCTCTGAAAATATACAGATAGTTCCATCCTGTTCCTCCTTATACACCCTTTTATTTTATTGCTGACCTGTGGCTCACATGCCAATAGGCAGGCTAATGTTATATTCGCCACGGGTAACTGTAACCGCATCTTATGGAAGATATATAATCAGTTCCCAAAGCATTAACAGGTACTGATACAATACTACAAACTGGAATTTGAATGTAACTTCATGAATTATCTGAATCTCTTTATCGATATCCATAAATTATATAAGCTTCTTCATCTTGCATATATTCATAATGCATATTAGCCGCATTCATTTTCTCCAGGAGCAAAGAAGTATAGTCGTAATATGTATACTTAGGTTCAATAAGACGCCCTTGATACTCATAATCACAAACAATCGGCTTGATCTTTAACCACTCGATATATTTATACATGCTTATATGTAAATATTCATCCCCTCTGATAGACCAGTAATAGAC
>JAIECC010000002.1 GCA_029068665.1 Lachnospiraceae bacterium | reverse complement strand
TAGTTTGACCCATCCGGATTTGTCTGTTCCGGCATATGTACAGAAGCTAAAGGATTATGATGTGATTTCCTTTGATATTTTTGATACGTTGATTTTACGACCGGTATCACAGCCCACAGATATATTTTATTTGGTAGGTGAGAAACTGGGGATACCGGATTTTAAGAATATCAGAGTATGGGCAGAGACAGAGGCGCGCAGAAGGTGCAGAGAAAGAAACGGACACATGGAAGTTACTTTAGAGGAAATCTGGAAGCAGATTTCTATGGAGGTAGGGTGTTCAGTAGAGCTTGGGATGATGTTGGAAGAACAGGCAGAGCTTGCACTATGCTATGGGAATCCCTTTATGCTGGAGGTATGGAGGCAGCTTAAAGATATGGGAAAGTCTCTGATTGTGATTTCGGATATGTATCTTTCACGGAAGACCATGGAATCTATACTGGAGCAGAATGGATTTATAGGGGTACAAAAGCTCTATATTTCATGTGAATATAAAAAAAATAAAGCAAACGGTTCTCTGTTTCAATTGGTGAAGGAGGAGCTTGGAAAGAAAACAGTCATTCATGTGGGAGATCATCCCCATAGTGATGCTTACATGGCAAAAAGGAATGGATTTGCAATCTGTCCATATCCCAATGTAAACCAAAGGCTGGCTATGTACCGTCCCTTTGATATGTCCTGTTTAGTAGGCAGTGCATACCGTGGAGTCATAAGCAATCATCTGTATAACGGGAAAAGTACATATAGCATGGAATATGAGTATGGATATATCTATGGAGGAATCTTTGTCTTGGGTTATTGCAGTTTTATTCACGATTATTATCAAAGGCACCACATAGATAAGCTTTTATTTTTGTCCAGAGATGGGGATATTTTAAAACAGGCATATGATTTTTTATACCCGGAGGATCAGACCAGCTATGTTTATTGGTCACGTAAGGCAGCTGCAAAGCTTATGGCAGAGGAGGACAGGCACGACTATTTCCGGAGATTTATCTACCATAAAGTAAATCAGGGTTATACCATCCGGGAAATTCTGCATTCCATGGATTTGGATATACTGTCCGCACAAGTGCATGAACAGAGTGATAGATTAAAGGCAGAGGATGAGTTGACAAGCGAAAATGCAGCTGCTTTTCGAAGGTTTATAGAAACCAAATGGGAGCAGGTGCGTATGGTCTATGGTCCCCAGCAAAAAGCAGCCAGTCAATATTATGCAGATGTTCTTCATGCCTGTGATCAGGTGGCGGCCATTGATATTGGCTGGGTGGGCAGTGGCGCACTGGCATTAAGCCACTTAGCGGAACAGGTGTGGAATATACCATGTAGAATCACCGGAATCATCGCAGGAACGAATACCATACATAATGCAGAACCGGATGCTTCAGAGCCATTCTTACAAAGCGGAAGACTGGAAGCATATCTCTATTCACAAAGCCATAATAGGGATTTATGGAAAAAGCATGATTCAAATAAGGATTATAATGTGTTCTGGGAATTGCTGCTGTCATCCCCTATGCCGAAATTTGACGGCTTTCAAATGAATCCGGATGGTTCCGTTAAGCTGAATTTTGGAGCATATGATAAGAACCTTAAGGGAATACGAGAGATTCAACGAGGAATTCTGGATTTTGTTGCCCATTATTATTGCAGTTTTCAGGCATTTCCGTATATGCTCCGTATCAGTGGCAGAGATGCCTATGCACCGATGCTGGTCGCTGCAAGTCATAAGGAGAAATACTTAAGGACAATGGAGAAACGGTTTCAGTTTGAAATCAACGTGGATTAGTTTGAGTCGCAAGGATATAGTCAGGATGGAGGTTGAAATAATGACAATATTGGTAACCGGTGGAGCCGGATATATTGGCAGTCATATCTGTGTGGAATTACTGCAAAATGGGTATGATGTTATAGTGATAGATAATTTGTCCAATTCTAAAAGCGAGGTATTCAATCGTATAAGGAAAATCACGAAAAGAAACGTGAAATTTTATAAGATGGATCTGTTGGACAAAAATTCTTTGGAAGCAGTATTTCAATCAGAGTCCATTACCACAGTGATTCACCTGGCAGGCTGGAAAGCAGTTGGAGAATCCGTAAGAGAACCTTTGAAATATTATCAGAATAATATTATGGGAACCCTGAACTTATGCGAGGTTATGGCTCGATTTGGTGTAAAAAATCTGATCTTTAGTTCGTCTGCTACAGTATATGGCAATTCTGCATGTATACCGTTTACAGAGGAGTGCCCGGTTGGACAGCCTGCAAGTCCCTATAGCTGGAGCAAGGTCATGCAGGAGCAGATGCTGACAGACCTTTATAAGGCAGATGACCGATGGAATATTGTAATACTGCGTTATTTTAATCCGGTTAGTGCACATGAGAGTGGATTGCTTGGGGAGGACCCTCGTGGAATACCGAATAATTTATTTCCCAATATTGCTCAAGTGGCTATTGGCAGAAAAAAGCATCTGGATATATATGGAAATGACTATCCGACTCCGGATGGTACTGCAATACGTGATTATATTCATGTAGTTGATTTGGCAAAAGGACATAGAAAGGCATTAAAGCTGATGGTCTCGGATTCCGGCATCCATGTCTATAATCTGGGAACAGGAATCGGTTACAGTGTACTGGAGGTGCTTCATGCTTATGAGCAGGCTTGTGGGAAAACACTGCCCTATGTGATGAAATCCAGAAGAGCCGGAGATATTGCAGCATATTACTGCGAGCCTGCCAAGGCAAGGCAGAAGCTTGACTGGGAAGCAGAGTATGGAATTGAAGCAATGTGCAGGGATTCCTGGAGATGGCAGAGGATGAATCCCCGGGGATATGATGAATGATGTGAATAGGCTTTTGATTGTTGGACCAATGGAGGCAAATATGAAAAAAATTAAAATAATTGGATGGGAATTGTTGATTTTACAGGGAATAGTATCAATTGGCTTTCTCGTTTTCCTGGGGCAGAGTGAATTAATACCCAAAGGGATTTTTACAGGTATTCTTTCGGGAATCATTATACTGCTTTGCCTGAGTGTATTTTTCATATTGTGGAAGAATAAAAAAGTACAGAGAATAATTGGTATGTCTCTATCTTTTCTTGCATCTGCCGGGTTGATAGCCGCCTTTTTTGTACTTTCCCCGGCAGTAGATATGCTTCGGAAAATATCTATGGATTATGATGAAATGGCAAAGGTATCTGTATATGTCAGAGCCGAAGATCCGGCACAATCCATAGAAGCTGCTGGCAGCTACAGCTTCGGTATTCTGGATGCCTTGGACAGAGAGAATACAGATGCGGCAGTAAGCCGGATAGAAGAACGGCTGGGAACTGTCTTGGCACAGGAATCATTTGAGAGTGTAACAATGCTGGCAGAAGCACTGGAGGAGGAGATGGTTGACGCAATTATTTTGAATCAAAGTCTGCTTTCCATACTGGACGAATTGGAAGGCTATGAAAATTTCAGACAGTCTATTCGGGAAATCACCAGTGAACAGGTGATAATAGAGAAAAGTGAGCAGGAACCATCCACTGAGATTACAGAAAATGCTGCATTTACAGTCTACATTAGCGGGATTGACGGCTGGGGCGGTATTGATACCACTGGCAGAAGTGATGTAAATATTATTGCAACAGTGAATCCGAAAACCAGACAGATTCTACTGGTATCTACACCCAGAGATTATTTTGTGGAATTACCGGTTTCGAATGGAGCAAAGGATAAACTGACTCATGCCGGTATCTACGGGGTAGATTGCTCTAAGGGGGCTCTGGAGCAGCTTTATGGTATTGAGATTGATTATTACTTTCGGGTGAATTTCTCCGGCTTTGAATCCATCATTGATTCCATTGGGGGAATTGATGTAGATTCCGATTATGATTTCACGGTAGATGACTGGCATTATCAGGTGGGAACGAATCATTTGGACGGGCTTTCAGCGCTAGCTTTTGCCAGAGAGCGGTATACCCTGCCGGGCGGTGACCTGACCCGGGGAGAGAATCAGATGAAAATTATTCAGGCAACTCTGAATAAATGTATGTCACCGGCTATTTTGAGTCATTACACCGAAGTATTAGAAAGCATGGAAGGAAGCGTTCAGACGAATTTGCCCTATAGCCATATTGCCGCATTGGTCAGAATGCAGCTTGATGATGGCAGGGAATGGAATATTCAAAGCTATGGAGTAAGTGGAACCAGCAGCTTTTCCGGTACCTATTCTATACCGAACCAGTCCCTGTATGTCATGATGCCGGATATGGATACTGTGGAAGAGGCACAAAGGCAGATACAGCAGGTAGTAAATGATGAGTTATTGGAAGAGAAAGAATAGCAGAATAATCATTTGGAGGCACGAAGGAGGAAATGGAGAATAAAAGAGATAAGCTGTTGGATAGAATACTGGTCTATGTTTTGCTGGGTCTGGAAACCTGGTACCTGTTATTTCATTCTCTTGCTTTTGGAGTGAAGGAAGGATTTCTGGTAAGCGGATACCTGTTTTTGCTTTTGGTCTATCCCATACTGGAACGACAGAAATCCAATATTTCAAAACGGGAGGCGTTCCTGACAATATTTCTGCGATGGATGCTGTTAAATGCCGGTTTATCCTTTTTTCTGCTGGATAGAAAGGAGGAACTGACGATTCCGATTCTATCGGCATCCCTGCTTCGACTGACAATTTTGGGCGGGATTACCATGTATGGTATACTGTTTTGGGAACGATTATGTAAAAAAAAGGAAGGAAAGCTGGATTGTCTGTTATTGTATGAAGCCTTGGATGAAAAGTATCTGAAGGCAGAAGTACCTATCTGGAAAGCCTTCCAGACCAGTAAAATCATGCGCTATCGGCTGGTTTCAGTAGAACGTTCCCAAGGA
>JAIECC010000199.1 GCA_029068665.1 Lachnospiraceae bacterium | reverse complement strand
TAGTATAGAACATAGGCAGAAAGTCCTCATATTCCTTCATAACTGCCGGATACTGATCTTCTAATATCTTATTTACATTTGTATAAGACATTCTTCGGTCTACCCGGATAACCGTTTCCGCAATTTCATGACTGATTACCTTGCCTTTGGTATCAATCTGCATAATACAGCTCAGTGCCAGACGATCTTCTCCCTGATTTAAAGAACAGATTCCATTGGACAGCTTGTGAGGAAGCATGGGAATAACCCGATCCACCAGATATACACTGGTTCCCCGCTTTACTGCCTCTTCATCCAGAGGAGAATGCTCAGTTACATAATGAGATACATCTGCAATGTGTACACCAAGCTCATAACCATTTTCCTTCTTTTGCAGGGTAATGGCATCATCTAGATCCTTGGCATCCTCACCATCTATGGTGACCGTCTGCCAGTCCCGCAAATCTTTACGTCCTGCCAGGTCCTTGTCCGCTACTGTATCCGGTGTCCGTTCTGCCTGCCGCAGTACCATATCACTGAACTCCACTGGCAGTTCATATGCTTTTACAATGGATAAAATATCCGTACCCGGATCGTTGATATGTCCCAGCAGTTCAACAATCCGTCCTTCCGGCTTCTTATCCTTTCCTCCGAAATCCGTAATCTGAACCACTACCTTGTGTCCCCGCTGGGCACCCTTGGTCAGTGCTTTGGGAATAAAAATATCCTGATTATATTTTCCGTTATCCGGTATTACGAATCCAAATCCCTTGCCCGGATCAAAGGTACCTACCAGTTCCCGGATGCCATGAGAAATGATTTTTACAATTTCTCCTTCCTTTCTCCTTCCACCTTCCGCTCTGTCATTGGTAATACGCATCAGTACGGAATCCATATGCAGGGCACCGTTGCACTGCTTCTCCGGAATAAAATAATCCTCTGCCTCTCCCTCTACCGTAACAAAACCAAAGCCTCTGCTGTTTCCAATAAAAGTACCACACAGCATACCGCTATCCAGCTTCTGATACTTTCCTCTTGGAGTTTTCATAATGAAGCCTTCCTGAAGCAGTTCATTCAAAATCTGTGACAATACTGGCTTCTCCTCCTCCTTTAACTGAAATAAGAATGCCAGTTCTTTGTATTTCATTGGTTTGTATTCCGGATGATAGATCAGATCTTTCACCTTTTCTTTTCGTTCCCGATATTGTTCTTCTTCTACCATATTTCCTCCCTATTACTTCCTTTGTGTACAGTCAAAAACCACAGAAAATAAAAGCTGCCGCAATCACGACAGCTTTTTACCTATTTGACAATCCCCAGCCTTAATACCACCGATAATACAAAGAATAAAATCATTAGGATTGTTGTTATTGTAATTAATTTCGATTCCTTTGAGCGTCCTTTATTT
>JAIECC010000198.1 GCA_029068665.1 Lachnospiraceae bacterium | reverse complement strand
ACCATGATGAGTCCGAACTTTTTATTTGCTTCCTTGAATACCCTGCTGGCCATGACGAAATCCGGTTCTCGGAGTTCTGCGAAATTTGTATTTGCATTTTCCAAGTATCTCCGCTATAATTTTGATTCAGTCCGGGAAGAGAAATTAATTCCTTTTCAGGAAGAACTGGAGCATATTGCTGCCTATTTGGAAATTCAGCAGATGCGGATACCGAATCTGCAGGTAGTAATTGAGGATAAGATGCATGATTTCATTGTTCCTGCAAGAAGCATTGAAGCAATTGTTGAGAATGCCGTAAAGCATGGTATGGAGAAGCAGGAGCGTTCCGGCCGGGTTACCGTTCGAAGCTATGAACGCCGGGATTCTTATGCCATTCAGATTGTGGATGAGGGCATGGGCTTTGATACGGATTTATTATATCGTAAAACCACACCTACCAGTATGCAGGTAGTCCGGGAACGGTTAGAATACTATCTCGGTGCTTCCATAGAGGTGAACAGCAGACCATATAAGGGTACAATCGTTACAGTGAAAATACCGAAACGTATGGTGAGCAGGGAACAGACGGGTTCCGATAAACAGAAAGGATTTCATTCATGAAAGAAAACATCAGCTTTACTGAACAAATCAGAATTGCATTAAGTAAACCTTTATGGTATAAATCATTATTTCAGCAGTCACTGGGAAAGCATATTTGTTATTTTCTGGTGTTGATTGTATTGATAACCGTGATTCGATTTGGCATACCGGTAGCAGCATATTTACAAAGTATAGGTGGTTTAAAGAATCTGCTGCTGGAGGGGATTCCGGATTTTCAATTGGAAAATGGAGAATTGCAGGTAGAGACTCCGGTAGAACTGGAACGTTCCGGTGTCCGCCTGATCATTGATACCTCTGTAGATGCTTATACACAGGAGGATGCCATAACAGAGGCAGAGAAAATGGATGCTGCTGTATCCGTACCGGTGGTTTATATGCTGAGCCGGACCAATATAGTGTGTAATATGGCAGATGTTCCCTTTGAACTGTCCGAGATGGATATGATGACTTTGAACAATCAGGAATTATATAATATGGCACCTGCATGTCTGGTGTTCTATAGTATTGCTGTGTTTATTGGCAATGTTGTTATTTATATGTTAAGCGCTTTATTCTTTGCCGCATTTGGCTGGCTCATGAATAAGACCTTAGGGCTGAACCTGAAATTCGGTCAGATTTATGTGATTGCCTTATACGCAAAGTCGATTCAGATTCTATTGGAATCCGTTCTGCAGGTGGCAGGCTTTTCTATTCTATATTACATTGGAAGTATTATTGGTATTTTTATTACCTGTAACTATATGACCC
>JAIECC010000197.1 GCA_029068665.1 Lachnospiraceae bacterium | reverse complement strand
ATTATGAGGTAGTTATAAGCTGGAAAGGATGTCAGGTTATGAATGTGAATATAGCAGTGATTAAGGGCGATGGCATTGGGCCGGAGGTCGTCTCTCAGGCCATGAAGGTATTGGATGCCATTGGCGATAAATACGGACATACATTTCAATATGAACAGATACTAATGGGCGGCTGTTCCATTGATGCCCATGGAGTTCCTTTGACGGATGAAGCAATTGCGGTTGCAAAGGCAGCAGATGCAGTTCTGTTAGGCTCCATTGGCGGGAATACCACCACTTCTCCATGGTATCAGCTTCCACCGGAATTAAGACCGGAAGCAGGCTTGTTGAAAATTCGAAAGGAATTGAATTTATTTGCAAATTTAAGACCGGCTGTATTATATCCGGAATTAAAGGGTGCCTGCCCGTTGAAGGAAGAGATTTCCGATAAAGGCTTTGATATGATGATTATGCGGGAACTGACCGGAGGGCTTTATTTCGGTGAACGAAAGACCGTAGAAGAAAATGGAGTCTTAAAAGCATACGATCAGTTGACCTATGATGAGAATGAAATCCGGCGGATTGCAATCCGCGGATTTGATATTGCCATGAAGCGCAGGAAGAAGGTCACCAGTGTGGATAAAGCCAATGTTCTGGATTCTTCCCGGTTATGGCGGAAGGTCGTCGAAGAGGTCGCAAAGGACTATCCGGAGGTTACGTTAGAGCATATGCTGGTTGACAACTGTGCGATGCAGTTAGTAAAGGATCCGGCACAGTTCGATGTAATCCTGACCGAGAATATGTTTGGCGACATATTATCCGATGAGGCTTCTATGGTAACCGGTTCCATTGGAATGCTGGCATCCGCCAGTCTCAATGAAACCAAGTTCGGAATGTATGAGCCAAGCGGCGGCTCGGCACCGGATATCGCAGGTCAGAATAAAGCGAATCCAATTGCGACCATTTTGTCCGCAGCCATGATGCTCCGGTTCTCCTTTGACATGGATCAAGAAGCGGACTGCATTGAGGCAGCCATAAAGCAGGTACTGCAGGAAGATTATCGTACCTGTGATATTATGGACGAGGGCATGACACTGGTAAGCTGTTCTGAAATGGGCGACTTAATCTGCCAGCGATTATAATAAAAGAAGAAAACGAAATCTTTATTCTTATTGTTTAAGAATGGAAAAATATATGGAAGGGGTTTTGCAACATGAAAAGTGATGCAGTAAAAACCGGAATGCAGCAGGCACCACATCGGTCTCTGTTCAATGCATTAGGTATGACAAAAGAAGAATTAGACCGGCCCTTAGTTGGCATCGTTAGCTCCTATAACGAAATCGTTCCGGGGCATATGAATATTGATAAGATTGCACAGGCAGTCAAAATGGGGGTTGCCATGGCAGGTGGTACACCAATCATGTTCCCGGCTATTGCAGTATGTGATGGTATTGCTATGGGTCATGTGGGTATGAAGTATTCACTGGTAACCAGAGATTTGATTGCAGATTCTACAGAGTGTATGGCAACAGCACATCAGTTTGATGCATTAGTCATGATTCCTAACTGTGATAAGAATGTACCGGGCTTATTAATGGCAGCGGCAAGGCTGAATGTGCCTACCGTATTTGTCAGCGGTGGTCCTATGCTGGCTGGTCATGTACATGGACAGAAGCGGAGCCTTTCCTCTATGTTTGAGGCAGTTGGTTCTTACGCTGCCGGTACTATGACAGAAGCGGATGTAGAGGAATTCGAGAACAAGGCATGTCCGACCTGTGGTTCCTGCTCCGGTATGTATACTGCTAATTCCATGAACTGTTTAACAGAGGTTCTTGGTATGGGGCTTCCGGGAAATGGTACCATTCCGGCTGTATATTCTGAGCGGTTGAAGCTGGCAAAGCATGCAGGAATGGCTGTTATGGAACTGTATCGGAAGAATATCCGGCCAAGAGACATTATGACAAAGGATGCGATTCTGAATGCATTGACGATTGACATGGCACTTGGCTGCTCTACCAACAGTATGCTGCATCTGCCTGCCATTGCACATGAAATCGGTTTTGATTTTGATATTGAGTTTGCAAATGAAATCAGTGCTAAGACACCGAACCTTTGTCATCTGGCACCGGCAGGTCCTACCTATATGGAGGATTTGAATGAAGCCGGCGGTGTTTATGCCGTTATGAATGAAGTGAATAAGCTGGGCTTGCTGCATACGGATTGTATCACCGTAACCGGCAAGACGGTAGGAGAGAATATTGCAAATTGTGTGAACCGGAATCCGGAGGTTATCCGACCGGTAGATAATCCATATAGTAAGACCGGAGGCCTTGCAGTATTAAAGGGTAATCTGGCACCGGACGGCAGTGTAGTAAAGCGTTCAGCAGTAGTGCCGGAAATGATGAAGCATTCCGGTCCGGCAAGAGTCTTTGAATGTGAAGAGGATGCCATTGCAGCCATTAAGGGTGGCAAAATCGTGGAAGGTGATGTAGTAGTAATCCGCTATGAAGGACCAAAGGGTGGTCCGGGTATGCGGGAAATGCTGAATCCGACTTCAGCGATTGCCGGCATGGGACTTGGTTCTTCTGTGGCTCTGATTACAGATGGACGATTCTCCGGTGCCAGCCGCGGCGCTTCCATCGGACATGTATCTCCGGAGGCTGCTGTTGGCGGACCGATTGCATTGGTAGAAGAAGGAGATATCATTGATATCGATATTGATAACTTATCTTTGAATCTGCGGGTATCTGAGGAAGAACTGGCAAAGAGAAAAGCAGAGTGGCAGCCAAAAGAGCCAAAGATTACAACCGGCTACCTTGCCAGATATGCATCCATGGTTACCTCCGGCAATCGTGGTGCTATTCTGGAAATACCGGGAAATAAGTAAGGAGAGGAAAAGAATGAGACAATTAACAGGTTCTGAAATTGTAATTGAATGTTTGAAGGAACAGGGTGTTGATACCGTTTTTGGTTATCCGGGTGGCTGTATCCTGAATATTTATGACGAATTATACAAGCATCAGGGAGAGATTAAGCATATTCTGACCTCTCACGAACAAGGAGCAGCCCATGCGGCAGATGGTTATGCAAGGGCTACCGGCAAGGTTGGTGTCTGTATGGCAACCAGTGGTCCCGGTGCAACGAATCTGGTAACCGGTATTGCAACCGCTTATATGGATTCCATTCCGGTGGTAGCTATCACAGCCAATGTAGGCGTTTCCCTGCTGGGCAAGGACAGCTTTCAGGAGGTAGATATTGCAGGAGTGGTTATGCCGATTACCAAGCATAGCTTTATTGTTAAGAATGTACATGAACTGGCAGATACCATCCGTCGGGCATTCAGCATTGCGAAGACCGGAAGGCCGGGTCCTGTTTTGGTGGATATTACCAAGGATGTAACTGCAAATGTTGCAGATTTTCAGAAAAAGACTCCGGCTGAGATTCAGCGGATTACCGACACCATTGATGAAGCAGCCATGGAACGGGTTGTGAAGATTATTAACAAGGCGAAGCGTCCGTTTATTCTGGCCGGTGGTGGTGTGGTCATTGCAGATGCAGCTGAGGAGCTGCGGACCTTTGCGGATAAGATTGACGCAGCAGTATGTGATACCTTAATGGGTAAGGGTGCTATGGAAGGTACCGCAGAGCGTTATACCGGTATGATTGGCATGCATGGTACAAAGGCTTCCAACTTTGGTCTGGCAGAAGCGGATGTACTGGTAGTAGTAGGTGCCAGATTCTCTGACCGGGTAATTGGCAATGCAAGTAAGTTTGCTCATGATGCTAAGATTATTCATATCGATGTGGATCAGGCAGAAATTAATAAAAATATAGAAGTAGATGAATATATCATCGGAGATGCAAAAGTCATCCTGGAAACCTTAATCAGCAAGGTAGAAGAATCGAAAAAGCCGGAATGGATGGCAGAGATACAGGAACTGAAATCCAAGTATCCTATGACCTATGACAAGGGTGTATTGACCGGACCACAGGTGATTGAAAAGCTGTATAAATTGACAGGCGGTAATGCAACAGTGGTAACGGAAGTTGGACAGCACCAGATGTGGGCGGCTCAGTTCTATCAGTATAAGAAGCCACATCAGCTCTTAACCTCCGGCGGTCTTGGAACCATGGGTTATGGCCTGGGTGCTTCCTTAGGTGCGAAGCTTGCCAGACCGGATGAGACTGTTGTAAATATTGCCGGTGACGGCTGCTTCCGTATGAACATGAATGAAATTGCAACGGCAGCCAGATACAATATCCCGATCATCCAAATCGTAATCAACAATCATGTACTGGGTATGGTTCGTCAATGGCAGACCTTATTCTATGACAAGCGGTATTCCAATACGGTTTTGAAGGATTCTGTAGACTTTGTAAAGCTTTCCGAGGCAATGGGAGCAGAAGCTTACCGGGCAACTACGATTGAGGAGTTTGAAAAAGCGTTCCGAAAGGCGCAGAAGGCAGACGGACCGGTGGTTATTGATTGTATCATCAACGAAGATGATAAGGTATGGCCGATGGTTGCACCGGGAAAAGCGATTGAGACCTGTTTCTCAGCAGAAGACTTAAAATGAAACCCTGAAAGCAGGTAGTGAAAAATAGATGGATAATTAGAATCAAGGAGGAATATATAAAATGGCAAGAGTGTATAATTTTTCAGCAGGACCATCTGTGTTACCGGAGGTTGTGTTAAAGGCAGCGGCAGAAGAGATGCTGGATTATAACGGAACCGGCATGAGCGTAATGGAAATGAGCCACCGCTCCAAAGCATTTGAGGAGATTATTCAGAGCGCGGAACAGGATCTGCGGGATTTGATGAAGATTCCGGATAATTATAAGGTTCTGTTCTTACAAGGCGGAGCATCTCAGCAGTTTGCTGCGATTCCAATGAACTTAATGAAGAATGGCGTAGCAGATTATATCATTACCGGAC
>JAIECC010000196.1 GCA_029068665.1 Lachnospiraceae bacterium | reverse complement strand
AAGTAATAGTTCAGCCATGCAGAATTGTTACAATTAAAACAATAATTATGCACATAGGAAAAAAGAATGAATAAGATAATCAAAAAGGCGAAAGGCTCAAAGAAATGTATAGTAATTCTCAGAACTGCAGAGGGTTTGTTTATGTGGTAAAGGAAGGGGATACCCTTTATAAGATTGCAAGAAGCTATGATTTGAAGCTGATTGACGTGCTTCGCTCAAATCCATATGTCAATGTATATAATCTACAGGTGGGAGATGAACTTTGTCTGCCCACAATGCCGAATTCTACTGTTCCGGGAGGAACCAGTGAACGAACTTATATTACACAGGAAGGCGATACCTTAGAAGATATATTAAAACTGTTTAACACAGATTTTAACAGTCTAGCAGAATATAATGTTTCCTTACGGGAATTGCCGGTTCCTGCCGGCTTTGTGCTCCATTTTCCGGTGATGGCGCCAAGATAAGAGTCTGTGTATTATGTTGCCAGCGATTCAATAGTGCTGATTCCTTCGAGGGCATGGGAATGTCAATACCTTGCCATCTCGAAGGAAATCCCGTTCCATTGAATTTCTGTTATGGAACTGTTTTGTGGTAACAGGAAGCAGGACAAGCATAAGACTGTTGTAAGAAAATTGTAAGATGCCGAAAAGAAATCGATAGGAGAAAGAGGTCTTGGCAGGTGAAATTACGAAGTGTCTATAAATGAAAGATTAAGGTTACGGAAAGAGAAAGGCTCGGTCTTGCGTTTGAAGGTGGGATAAGCTATAATTAAATGGTTATTGGAAAGGATGATGAATATGCATTGGATGAATAAGCTGGAACGGAAACTGGGGAAATATGCTATTAAGAACCTGATTTTGTATATATTAGGTGCCTATGCCGTGGGTTATGTTATAATGCTGTTTTCACCGGAAGCATATTATTTCATTTCAATGAATCCGGAAGCAATCTGCCATGGGCAGGTCTGGCGGCTGGTGACCTGGGTATGTACCCCCCCGGGCGGATTAAGTGTATTTACTATATTTATGTTTCTGTTTTATTATTGGATTGGTCAGACCCTGGAGAGTGTCTGGGGAGCCTTTCGATATAATATATATATGTTTATGGGAATTTTATTCATGACCCTTGGACCTGTACTTATTTATCTGGTAACAGGAATGTTATGGGGATTTGACCAGACATGGAATCTGTCCACCAGTACAGAATACCTGAATTGGACATCCTTTATGGCATTTGCAACAATTTTTCCAAATCACGAAGTATACTTTATGTTTGTCTTTCGTGTAAAAATGAAATGGTTAGCCATAGCGGAAGGCGTGGTTTTAGGCTATCTGTTTCTACAAAATCTGATTTTTGCTATCCGGTATCCGGATTTGACCATTGGATGTCTATCGGTAGATGTTACGATTTTATTATCTGTGGCGAACTTTTTGATTTACTTCTTTGCCACCCGGAATTACAAGCAGATTTCACCAAAGGAAGTGAAACGGAAGCGGAAGTATCGGAAGCAGGTCAAAGAAGCAACTGCCCGGGGAACCAGACATTATTGTGCAGTCTGTGGCAGAACGGAAGCTACGAATCCGGAGTTGCAATTCCGGTTCTGTTCAAAGTGCAAGGGAAATCTGGAATACTGTTC
>JAIECC010000195.1 GCA_029068665.1 Lachnospiraceae bacterium | reverse complement strand
CAAAAAACATGCATAAATCTGAACAACATCCACAATCGACATCCTCAAGATTTATGCATGCTTTACCGGTAATTCTATTATTTTATGATATGAATGGCACCAATTAAAGGAACCTCCTTCTCCTCCTGGTTCACAGCGGCAATCAATCCCATAATCCAGCAAACTGCCATAAAGACACTCCAAAGGCTTCCAAGGATCCAGCCCACCTTTGGAATTGCTGATACAATTCCCCCTGCCAGCATAAACAATAAAATAACCAGCGACTGATTGATATGGAATTTTGCACCTTCCTTGTCACCTGCAAGTAATGCAATAAACCAGCCAATCCATGACAAATATGCCACAATACTTGTTACTTTTGTATCCATCCTATGTCTCCTTTCAACGCTTTATCTCTTTTGACTATAGCATAAATACAAAAGATTCGATAGTTTCTTCCGATGAATGGCCCCATTTAGCCGATAAACGGGAAACCCCATCTTACAATCCGAATTCCGAATGTAAGACGGGGTTCCTGTCCTATTTGCTATCCAAAATGAATTATTTATTGTAATTTACAATCTGACCGAAATCTGCCTTCAAAGAAGCACCACCGATCAGACCACCATCGATGTCCGGCTTAGCCAGTAATTCTGCTGCATTACCGGCATTCATGGAACCACCATACTGAATACGTACAGCCTCTGCAGTAGGAGCATCATAGATTTCTGCGATTAAATCGCGGATTCCTTTACATACTTCCTGTGCCTGATCCGAAGTAGCTGTCTTACCGGTTCCGATTGCCCAGATTGGCTCATAAGCAATTACCAGCTTCTTTACCTGATCTGCTGTAATTCCAGCCAAATCAGACTTGATCTGAAGACGAATCCAATCCATGGTAACACCCAGCTCTCTCTGCTCTAAGGATTCACCACAGCAAAGAATTGGAGTAATACCTGCTTCAAATGCTTTCTTCACCTTCTTGTTCAATAAGGCATCATCTTCCTTGAAATAATCACGACGCTCGGAATGTCCGATAATAACATACTTAACACCTGCATCTACCAGCATTGCAGCAGAAACTTCACCGGTATAAGCACCGCTCTCTTCGAAGTACATATTCTCAGCTCCCACCGATACGTTAGAGCCCTTTGTAGCTTCCACAACCGGAACGATATCAATTGCAGGTACACAATATACCACATCAACCTCATCGTTCTTTACTAAATCCTTTAATTCATTCACTAATGCAACTGCCTCACTTGGAGTCTTATTCATCTTCCAGTTTCCGGCAATAATCTTTTTTCTAGACATATTTTTTTCTCCTTACTATACATGATATTCAGGTGTTTCACCACCTACGTTATTCCTGTGGGGTATCCGTCTTATGAGCAGAGGAACGAATCAGCAGAATACCACTGATCAATCCGGCAATCCCAATAACTGTAAAGCAGATAAAGAGTCCGATTCCCACACCGGAAAAGACACCGCCAATCGTACCGAAGGTAGCTTCAGCAATCTCCGGAACACTGCACTCTTCCGGTTTTACCTTGTTGTAATATACAGTAACAGCAGTTCCAACCGGATATGCAGAATTGGTCATGTTCAACTCCACTATATACAGGTCACCATCTGCTTCATACTGCACAGATGTTTTGGAATCATCAACATCAATAACCTCACCTTTACAGGAAGCATAGTTTGAATCCTGTGAATAATCAACACCAGAATTAGAGGCGCTATTCATTGCTGTACCGATTCCTCCAAATACCAATCCAAATATTAACGCCATTAGAAGAAATATTCCCCCAAGTACCGTTAAAATAATACCAAATACCTTTTTTGCCATTGTTCCTCCTAAGACTTGAACTCCATTTTCAATGCCTATTTATCATTTGCTGCTGCAACACCTGGTAATTCCTTACCCTCTAAGAACTCAAGGGAAGCACCGCCACCGGTTGAAATATGGCTCATCTTATCTCCAAAGCCTAACTGATTTACAGCTGCTGCAGAATCACCACCACCAATAATAGTAGTTGCATCTGTTTCTGCCAATGCCTTAGCTACTGCAATGGTACCTGCTGCTAAGGTCGGATTCTCGAATACACCCATTGGTCCATTCCATACAACCGTCTTTGCAGACTTCACAGCATCTGCAAATAATTCAGCAGTCTTGGTTCCGATATCCAGACCTTCCATATCAGCCGGAATAGCATCTGCAGAAACAACAGAAACCTCGATTGGTCCGTCAATTGGGTCCGGGAAGCTTGCTGCAATGGTAGTATCAATTGGAAGTAACAGCTTCTTGCCTAACTTCTCAGCCTTCTCAATCATTTCCTTACAGTAATCCAGCTTGGAATCGTCTACCAAAGACTTACCAACTTCTTTTCCCTGTGCCTTTAAGAAGGTATATGCCATACCACCGCCGATGATCAGGGTATCACACTTCTCCAATAAGTTTGAAATAACATTCAGCTTGTCCGCTACTTTAGCACCACCTAAGATTGCAACAAACGGACGAACCGGATTCTCAACTGCATTTCCTAAGAAATCAATTTCCTTCTGCATTAAGTAACCTACTACAGCGGTATCTACCAAAGCACTGACACCTACATTGGAGCAATGAGCTCTGTGTGCCGTACCAAATGCGTCGTTTACAAATACGTCACAAAGGCTTGCTAAATCCTTGCTGAAGGCTTCTCCATTCTTGGTCTCCTCCGGACGGAACCGGGTGTTTTCCAATAATACAATATCTCCATCCTGCATAGCCTCTACTGCGGCCTTTGCATTCGGACCTACAACCTCCGGATCAGCAGCAAACTTCACTTCCTGTCCCAATAACTCAGACAGACGGGCAGCAACCGGTGCCAAAGTCTTTGTCTTCTTGTCCTCTTCTGTCTTTACCTTGCCTAAATGAGAGCAAAGGATAATCTTTCCTCCGTCTGCTACCAGCTTCTTAATGGTTGGAAGTGCAGCTACCAGACGGTTTTCATCTGTAATCTTGCCTTCCTTTAACGGTACGTTAAAATCACAACGAACCAGTACTTTCTTACCCTTTACGTTAATATCATCTACAGATTTCTTATTCAGCATATGCATGCTCCTTTCACTTCTTTTATTTATTTCACCCTGGTGGCAGTATAAAAACACCGGCACATCCCAAGGAATTTTCAGATTAACACCCCTACTATAATAAAAAGGTCCGGTCCAAAAAGACCGGACCCTTAAGGTCAATTATAATTCGATATTATAATTATGCTAATTCAGCAAAGTACTTAATGGTACGAACCATCTGGCTGGTGTATGAATTCTCATTATCATACCATGAAACTACCTGTACTTCATATAAGTCGTCAGAAATCTGAGCAACCATAGTCTGAGTAGCATCGAATAAAGAACCATATCTCATACCTACGATATCAGAAGATACGATTTCTTCTTCGTTATAACCAAAGGACTCAGAAGCAGCAGCCTTCATAGCAGCATTAATTGCATCCTTTGTTACGCCTGCCTTCTTAACAACTGCAGTTAAGATGGTAGTAGAACCTGTCGGAACCGGTACACGCTGTGCAGAACCGATTAACTTGCCATTTAATTCCGGAATTACAAGGCCGATTGCCTTTGCAGCACCAGTAGAGTTCGGTACGATATTTACAGCAGCAGCACGTGCTCTTCTGAAATCGCCCTTTCTGTGTGGTCCGTCAAGTACCATCTGGTCACCGGTATAAGCATGAATGGTAGCCATGATACCAGACTGAATCGGTGCATAATCATTTAATGCCTTAGCCATAGGAGCTAAGCAGTTTGTGGTACAAGAAGCAGCAGAGATAATCTTATCATCTGCAGTTAATGTATTCTCATTTACACTAAATACGATGGTCTTTAAGTCATTACCAGCCGGTGCAGAAATAACAACCTTCTTTGCACCTGCATCGATATGAGCCTGAGACTTAGCCTTAGATACATAGAAACCAGTACACTCTAATACTACATCTACGTCTAACTCGCCCCAAGGAAGCTCAGCAGCGTTAGCCATAGCATAAATCTTCAGAGTCTTGCCGCATACAGTGATGGTACCAGCCTCATCATCTGCTGTAACCTGATCAGCATACTGATACTTGCCCTGTGAAGAATCATACTTTAATAAGTGTGCTAACATTGAAGGCTTTGTTAAGTCGTTGATTGCAACAACCTCATATCCTTCTGCATCAAACATCTGTCTGAATGCAAGACGACCAATACGTCCAAATCCATTGATTGCAACTTTTACTGCCATTTGAAAATTCCTCCTATAAAGTGAATATTATTTTATTATAATCACCGTCTTGCGACGATTATTAATCCCTTAAAATCACATTAATATAATACCGTCTTTATCCAAAAATTTCAAGACTAATTTCTAGATTTTGTCATATCAGTTCCTCCATGCAGAAATAATTATATAAGTTGACCTGTGAGCCCTGCCCACAAAGGGCGACTTATGTAATTATTTCTATAGGGCGGACGCCCGTCATGAAATAAGCTGTCGGCATATTTCTTCCCTTGCTGTCTACATACTTTATTCCGACAGCTACCGTGATAAGGCATCCTCCCACTTCGTGGGTCCCTCCTTACCACAAATTATGAATGGCATGGAGGAACATCACTTGCCAGATACCTTCCATGCAAAAATATTTAATAAGTTGACCTGTGAGCCCTGCCCACAAAGGGCGACTTATGTAATTATTTCTATAGGGCGGACGCCCGTCATGAAATAAGCTGACGGCAGTTTTTTTCCTTGCTGTCAGAACTATATATTCCGGCAGCTTATGAATGGCATGGAGGAACCTCAATATTGAAAAGCATGTACATTTTCCTGCTGTTTTATGCTATACTGATTTCAAAGTTTTAGAAAGGCGGATATTTCCTATGATTGCAGCAGACTGTCATGTACATTCCGAATTCTCCAGCGATTCCAAAGCTCCTCTTACAGAGCTTGTTGCCCAGGCGCTTCAAAAAGGGATGCGGTATTTCTATCTGACCGACCACCATGATATTGATTTTCCCATAGAAGCCGCCGGCGGACTGGATTTTCAACTGAATACACCGGAATATCTGAATGCCCTTGCGGCTATCAAGCAGGAATACGAAGATCAGATTACCATCCGAACCGGTGTGGAACTGGGACTTATGAGTCACATTACCGATAAGCTTTCTGCTTACACCAGGGCATATCCTTTTGATTTTATTATCGGCTCCTCCCATCTGGTCCGGGGAATGGACCCCTACTATCCGGAATACTATAAGGGCCGGAGCCAGAAAGCCGCCTATCGGGAATACTTCGAATCCATTTATGACAATATAAAAGCCTTCCATGATTATGATGTTTATGGACATCTGGATTATGTGGTACGGTACGGTCCAACCAAAAATGCGGATTGGAATTTTCAGGACTATGCCGATATTTTTGAATTAATCCTGTCCACTTTAATTGCAGAAGGCAAAGGGATTGAAATCAATACTGCCGGCTTATATAAAGGCCTGGGATATCCCCATCCTCATAAGGATATCCTTACCATGTACCGGGATTTAGGCGGAGAGATCATCACCATTGGAAGTGATGCCCATACTGCTGATATGCTTGGCTACGGATTCGCCCAGGCGGAGCAGCTTCTGCTATCCTGCGGCTTTCGCTATTATGCACTGTTTCACAACAGAAAGCCGGACTTTCTTCCCATCGGATAATTCTTTCGTCAGTGGTGTGTTCTGTATAATCAGTAAAATAAACTGATTATTCTAAGAACACACGATCTGACGGTTCTACGAATCTTTCATTCGCTTAGTGTATCTGCTTTTTCCCTTTTTATTCCTTCTTTTCTTTTTAATCTGTGTCCTGCAGCTGTTCCTTCTTTTGATAATCCTCATACTCCGGTGATTCCCTGCGTAATTCTTCAATTTTATTCTTTAAAATGCTGACAACCCGATTCATTTCCTCCATGGTATTTTCTTCTCCCAAGGTCAGCCGAAGCACTCCGTTCTTATAATCCTCCGGCACCCGGATTGCTTCAATCACATGGGAAGGTGCTGAAGAACCGGCATTGCAGGCAGAGCCGCCGGAAGCACAAATCTGCTCCATATCCAGCAGAACCAGCAGAGATTCACTGTTGACGAAGCGGAAGGAAACATTTACGTTGTTGGGCAGACGGAACCAGCAATGCCCGTTGATTCTGGCATATGGAATTTCTTCCATAATCCGCCGCATCAGAT
>JAIECC010000194.1 GCA_029068665.1 Lachnospiraceae bacterium | reverse complement strand
GAACCGGCAATTACAAAATGCCATGGATGATTTGCTGCCGAAAAAGTTAATCCCTATTGTGATTGCATGCAGCCGGATTCCGGCAGATAAGAAGGTAAATAAAATTACGAAGGAAGAACGAATGCAGTTGGTGCAGACTCTGAAAAATCTGCTCCTTCATATAACTGGAACCAGAGATTATAAGGAAGCTATTATTACACAGGGTGGTGTCAGTGTTAAGGAACTGAATCCCCAGACGATGGAGTCAAAGCTGGTAAAAGGATTGTATTTTGCAGGTGAAGTGCTGGATACAGATGGATTGACCGGGGGCTTTAATCTTCAGATCGCATGGAGTACCGGGTATTCAGCAGGCATCCATAGCTCCGGTTAAATTAGTTTCAACAGTTAGATTAGCTGCAGCAGGAGAAAATCCTTGGGAAATTAACTTATGAAGAAAAAATGGAGGTACTTATGGGAACAAGTTTCAACGGTTTACTATTACGAAAAAATCGAATGAATTATAAATATACGGCTCATCATTTACGAAGCTTAATGAATCGGGATGGATATGTGGTTGTAGAGAAGCCGGATATGGCAGAGTTTACATTGTCTATTCATGAGATGGAGGGACAGCAATGGCAGTTTGTCAGTGGAGATCCGGGAGTATTATCCCGATATGCGGAGGTAATGGCTGGCAAGAATAAAGCAGAAGCCATCTTTGTTTCCTGTGTGGATAGTGATTTTGTAGACTATATCCTGTTCGATCCGGTAAATAAAAGCAAAACCTCTGCCCGATCCGGATCTGCTTATGATGAAAGTCCCAATCCGGTTATTGAGTCAGAGTTGTGGCAGGCAGCCGCTCATTCTGATGAAGAAATGGATTTTGCAGAGGTGTTTAACCGGGAGCGGGTTTTTGCGGAAGACAGCCTGAACGATATAGGAAAAATGTTAAGCTTTGATGGAGGAGCGGTTATTGATGGATGCTGTGGGGAAGGGTCACCGGATGTGGTTCTGTATTTTTCCAAGGCTTCCGGTACTTTGTATGCTGCGGAAGGTGATCCTCAAATCGAGTTGTCCGGTTATCACAATGTACCGGTAGTACCGGAACAGCCTTGCAGTATTTCATTTGTGAACCGGGGCGGAGAAGGCATGGGACTGCAGGTTATGCTTTATGGTCCGTTTGTAGAAACCGATGCATTGACATTCACGGATGTGGTACTGCGGTATGGGGATGAAGAATATGCGGATCCTGTCATGCATAAGACGAAGCTTACCAATGGCTGGTATGCCTATGTATATGATTTTCCGGCAATAAAGATTGCTCCCGGAATCAAGATGGATGTATTTCCAAGTGATGCCTTTTATCGCGCTTATGGAAAGGCATTATGGAGTCTTTCGGCGGTTCCCCACGGGGACTCCCGTTATGGTCTGGATGTGTATTTTTATGTCAATCCACTGCAGCCGGAGGGGAAAGGCTTTACCCATACCAATTGCGGTATTGACTGTCATGAAGAGTGGATTGCGGAATATAACCGTCATGCAGAGATTCCTTTAAATGAAGAAGATTTTCAGTATTAGAAGATAGAACCGAAGGGAAAGGGATAACATTATGGCAAGTATAGCAATTGATGGCCCGGCCGGTGCAGGAAAAAGTACTATTGCAAAGCTGGTGGCAAAGGAATTGAATGCAATTTATGTGGATACCGGGGCAATGTACCGTGCCATTGCCATTTATTTTCTAAGACATGAATTGAATCCGGATATTCCGGAGCAGGTGGAAAATGCCTGTAGAAATATTGAAGTAAGCATCAGCTACGAGGACGGTGTCCAGCAGGTCTGGTTAAATGGCGAAAATGTAACACCCTTGCTGCGGACCGAAGCAGTGGGGAATATGGCTTCTAAGTCTTCGGCAAAGCAGCCCGTGCGGGAGAAGCTCCTGCAGCTTCAGCGGGATATGGCGGTAAAGTATAAGGTGGTAATGGATGGAAGAGATATTGGCACCAATGTACTGCCTAATGCGGAAGTGAAGATTTATCTAACCGCTTCTTCTGCAGAACGTGCAAGGAGACGCTATGAAGAATTAAAACAAAAGGGAGAAGATTGTAATATAGAGGAAATTGAGCGGGATATTATTGAACGGGACAGACAGGATATGTCTCGTGCCATTGCTCCCTTAAAACAGGCAGAAGATGCTTATTATCTGGACAGTTCCAGTCTTACCATACCAGAGGTAGTAGCTGAAATTCTAAAAAAATGTGAGGACGCAGCAATATGGAAATAATGTTGGCAGAGACTGCAGGCTTTTGCTTTGGTGTAAAGCGGGCAGTGGATACGGTATATCAGGAAGTAGAACAAAATGCTCCGGTCTATACCTATGGCCCAATTATTCATAATGAAGAGGTGGTAAATGACCTGCAGCAGCGTGGTGTAAAGGTTCTTCACGATTTTGAAGAATTACAGCAGCTTCATACAGGGAGCGTGGTCATTCGTTCTCATGGTGTGGAGAAGCAGGTATATGACAGGATTCAGGAGCAGGGCCTAAAGCTGGTGGATGCTACCTGTCCCTTCGTCCTGAAGATTCACAAGATTGTCCGGGAAGAAAGTGAAAAGGGCAACCGGATTCTGATCATCGGCAGCAACGACCACCCGGAGGTAGAAGGCATCAAGGGCTGGTGTAAGAC
>JAIECC010000193.1 GCA_029068665.1 Lachnospiraceae bacterium | reverse complement strand
ATCGGCATGAGAACGCCATTCGTCGGGAAAATCCGGTCGTTTGTCGGGGAGTTACGCAGTGGTTTGATTCTTATGCTATAGTTTCTCTCATAAAATATTTTTTCTTGATTCTAATGATAAAAGTACAATGGAGGCAGATAGGGGGATTTGAACACCAGTGAAAAAGAGAAGAATCGTTTTGAAACAAAGAATAAGTAAAGTAGTATTCGCTGTAGCTAGCTGTGGACTTGTCATACATGCTGCACTTCCGATGTATGCTGCAAATGCATTAACCATGGCAGAGCAGGCTTCCGACATCGGAGATAGTTCAGTACAAAGTTCTCAGGCTGCTGCGCAGGAATGGCGGATTGCAAGTGCAGCAGACTGGAATGACCTGATGAACGGTGCAAAGAGTTCCGACTGGTCAAGTGGAAGCTATACCGGAGGAGACGATGTTACGATTATCCTAGAAGCAGATATTGTGACAGACAGGACATCTATCTCACTCACTCAGGAAAATATTACCCTTACCTTTGATTTGAATGGACATTCCTTTCAAAGCAGTGCAGGCATTATGAATGTGAACAGTACCACTGATACAGGTGCAAAACGGAAAGCAAATTCCTTTGTACTTTGCAACGGCCAAATTGTAAATACCTGTATTGATACTTCTAATGCCATGAAAAATGTGGATATTCATGGAGTTGATTTTACAGATATGAATACCAGTGCTGTACAGAGTTCTTACTCCGCCGGCTGTACGATTCATGATTGTTCCTTTTCTCATATTAGTGGTGCGAATACAGATACCGCTATTGTAGCTAGTTATTCCGGTTCTAATGGACAACCGATACAGATTGACAGGGTTTCAATAGATGGGTTTCAGACTGGAATTGATTTATCATATACCACTGGTAAAAGTACAGTCACTGATTCAACTCTGCGAGGGACTAAGGCGGCAGGAAGCCGGGGCATTGTTTGTGATTATTTAATGGCGGCTAATTTGACTATGTTTTTAAGTAATGTATCCAATATAAGCCAGGTTAAAATTTCGGATTTTGACAGTGGTGTATGTATTAGTGTTGGAGAGCTTTCTTTGGATAATTGTGAAATTACGAATGTGAATTGTGGACTGGACAGCAGGAATGGCTCCGCACGTTTTAATATTCGGGATAGCATTCTGACTGCCGATCCATCGGTTGCCGGCGAAAGCTTTACAGGGGATTCTTATGGTATTCGTGCAACTGGGGGAGGATATGTGTGTCTAAATACAACGGTGACAGGATTTAAGACAGGGGGATTTAATAACCAGATGAATTCTGCTATTGTTAATTGCACCTTTGATAACCTGGATTGCAATGTAAATGCTTATTCAGGAGTTGTTTATAACAGCATCTTAAAAAATGCAGATGTAGGATTTAATAACAATGGTGTCATTGGTAGAACTGCTGTATTAGTTGATACAGAGGTTTCAGGAAAAAATGCACCCGGAAGTGTAGGAATCTATGTGCCTGCTGCTTCCGGCGAGCTGCAGACATTTGATACGGCCTTTTTTTCTCCGGATAATTTGCACAATTCGATTCTGAATGAACTGCTTGCTTATGCCGAATCGGCTTATCCGGAAGCTCCTCACTATGATATGCGGATATCAGACTATGCTGCTGGTTTGAAGTGTGATGGTTATGAGATACAGATTGGAGGCATTGAAGTAAAGAATTGTGAAACGGGAATAAGCGGAACTGACTACCGTGGGTATACCCAAATGGGAGTGGATAAGATTTCAGATAATTATATACATGATTGCAAAATAGGAGTGGACTGCGATTCTTTATCTTTAAATAGTAATATGTATATCTATGATTGCAGTCAAGCCGGTATGCAGATTCATAATACATTAACTCAGCCTCACTTGCTGGAAATCTACAATTGTAAGGATGGGCTTGTGTTTGATGGCAGTCAGTTATACGGACCGCATCTTCGGATTCATGATAATACCGGTAACGGTCTTTCCTATACTGGTAATACTTATGCAAGCATTAATGCCACCATGGAGATTTACAATAACGGTGGCTGGAATATCTGTGGCAATGATATTGGTAAGTTTCAATTGTCTAGTGATCCCAATAATGAGTTTACATGCCGGTTGGAAAACGGTGGTCTTGGAAACATGAATATAAAGCAGAGCGGAAGCAGCGGCATAAATTATGTGTTAAATGCATGTTTCTTAACATCAGATGAAAGTATATATTATGTATATCCGGGGAAGGAGTTTTGCATTACTCCGCCTGCGCATGCTTTATGGACGGATGATACGGACTGGCTGCAGGGCAGTATGGTATTTGATACAGAGAATTATACGGAGGGAGCAGTGGCGGCCTATGTTCCGCCTGTTTATGTTCGCACAGAATCTGACAAGCAGGAGGATACCTGGGATTTTGTACGCACGCATTTCTTTGCGGCAAAGGAAGGCTGGGTCATCCGGTATGATACATCTGCAACTCAAAATCTGGGAGGTTATCCTTTGGTATTTACAGAAGGGTGCAGTGTCACCTATGACTATGAAACCAATGGAGGGACAAGCATACAAAGCGATTATGAAAAAATAACCTATCTTGAGGGAGAGGATGTTGATCTAAGC
>JAIECC010000192.1 GCA_029068665.1 Lachnospiraceae bacterium | reverse complement strand
GTTCATACATATGGAAGTCTCCTTACTCCTCGTTCATCTTCGCCAGCTTTGCACTCTGGTCCGCAGCTATACAGGCATCCACAATCTCCTGGATATCTCCATCCATGATTTTATCGATTTTATACAGGGTCAGATTAATCCGGTGATCGGTTACCCGTCCCTGAGGGAAATTATAGGTTCGAATCTTCTCAGAACGGTCACCGGTTCCAATCTGGCTTCTTCTGGCTTCCGCTTCTGCATCATGCATCTTCTGCTGCTCCATGTCATACAGCTTGGCGCGAAGCAGGGCAAATGCCTTCTCCTTATTCTGAAGCTGGGATTTTTCTGTCTGACTGTAAATAACGATTCCTGTAGGATAATGGGTCAGCCGCACGGCGGAATCTGTGGTGTTGACACACTGACCACCATTTCCGGAGGCACGCATAACATCAATCCGGATATCCTTTTCATTGATTTCGATATCCACGTCCTCTGCTTCCGGCATCACTGCTACTGTAATCGTAGAGGTATGGATACGTCCGCCGGATTCCGTTTCCGGTACACGCTGTACCCGATGCACACCGGATTCGTATTTCATAACAGAATAAGCACCAGCTCCATTAATCATAAAGGATACGCTTTTCATACCGCCAATTCCGATTTCTTCGCATTCCAGCAGCTCTACCTTCCAGCGTCTTCCTTCTGCATAATGCACATACATACGGTAAATCTCTGCTGCAAATAAAGCGGCTTCATCCCCACCGGCTCCGGCACGGATTTCCACGATTACGTTCTTATCATCATTCGGGTCCTTCGGAAGCAGTAATATCTTTAACTGCTGCTCACAAGCCGCCAGGGTTTCCTTCCCCATTGCCAGCTCTTCCTTTGCCAGCTCCCGCATTTCCTCATCCGACTCGTCCATCATTGCCAGACTGTCCTCAATGGTCTGCTTTGCTCCCTTATATTCCTGATATTTCTCTACCAAAGGAGTCAAATCACTGTACTCCTTCATCAGCTTCCGGTAGCGCTCCTGGTTATTGGCAATTTCCGGTGAATTCAATTCCTCCTGTATCTCTTCATATCGAACCAATAAATCCTCTAATCGATCAAACATCATTATCCTCCTAACCACGTTACAGCCGCCAAATCAATTTTATTCAGCGTCCTTTTCTTGCATATACGACCCGGTCTAAGCCTGCCAGATCCTGTATTACGGTAATCTGCTTTAATCCGGCATCTACAAGTATCTGCCTGACGTCTTCTGCCTGATCAAAGCCAATTTCAAAGAATATACAGCCTTCATCTTCTAAATGCTCCTTCATCTGTTCTACTATTTTACGATAAAAATACAGTCCATCCTCTTTTCCGTCCAAAGCCAGCCGGGGCTCCTGCTCCCGTACCTCCGGCATCAGCGTATCTACAACCTTGCTGGGTATGTACGGCGGATTGGAT
>JAIECC010000191.1 GCA_029068665.1 Lachnospiraceae bacterium | reverse complement strand
TTTTTGCAAATTCTCCAAAAGAAGAACAAGGTTTAGATATTGGTCAATATCAAGATTATGCCGATGCATTATCAGGCTTAGAATCTGAACAAGCTGCCCTCCTGCTCTCTACCCAAGGTGTTACCAATGCACAGATTCAGCAGACATTAGTAGTAAAGGGGTTGTCAGATGCACAACAGTATAATGCCATGGTTGAAGCCGGATTACTGACATCAAAAAAGTCATTGGAATATGCAGAGCTGCAAAATATAATAGCTGCTCAGGTAGGCAATGAAACGTATGCCAAAGCCATCATGAATCACATGGGGCTTTCTGTTGCAACAAATGGCGAAGGTGTAGAAGTAACAAAACTGACAGCCAAGAAATTGCAGGAATTAGTTGCCACTGGTTTACTAACAGAAGCACAGGCACAACAGATTGCAATGATTACCGGCGTTACTATTGCAACAAAAACACAAACTGCTTCTACCTTACCAGAATGGATTGCCAAGCTAAAGGAATCCGCACTGGC
Source organism: Lachnospiraceae bacterium (assembly GCA_029068665.1). GTDB lineage: Bacteria > Bacillota > Clostridia > Lachnospirales > Lachnospiraceae > CAG-632. The sequence goes on along the minus strand of JAIECC010000191.1, from coordinate 3,902 downwards.
AGTCTGGGCACAAGTAAAGGCAACCGTTGTTTGGTTAGCTACCAATCCTGCAGGATGGTGTATCATAGCCGCTGCTGCCATTGCCGGTGTAACGGCAGCTTTTATTTATCACAGCAAAGCAGCTGAACGGGCACAGAAAAAAATCAACGAATTAAAGGATGATTATTCTGACAGTTTATCTGACATGAAAAGCATCGAAGATGAGCTTTCCGAAATCAACAAGCGAATAAACGAAATCCAGTCTCAGGGGAAAATATCCTTTACGGATTCAGAAGAACTGCAAAACTTGCAAAAGCAGGGAATTGAGCTGGAACGGCAGCTTGCCATCCGGCAGGAAATCAATCAGCAGAAAGCAAATGATATTGTTGATGAAGTCAGAGATAATGAACAGCTATTAAATAAAAGGTTTGATACAAATCTGGACAACTACTTGTATGACCAGGAAAAAGTAGAAGATCTAAAAGAATCCGGATTAAGATTACTTCAGGATGGATCAATCACACAAGACCAATATGAAAATGGTATTGCAAATGCGCAAAAAATATTAAATGATGATTATGAAAATCTATTAGAGTCTATAGAAGCATTTGAATCCAACAAAGAATCTATTCTAAATAAATACAATGGTGATGCTTCTCAGATTACCGGAGCGGATAAGCGATTGTATGATAATATTGTAAATCAATTACAAAATGCATACCATGCAATTTATTCCAAATCTGATTACAACCGGTTATTCATTGAACCAATATTCCGGGAAGAATCACTGGAAGGATTGCAGCAGCAATTAATCGACTATTTCATTAATGGAGGCGCCTTAGACACAGCTGCTTTGGAAGAACGGTTTGGAACAGCCGTTATCACCTCATTAAGAAATGCTTGTGAAAAAGCAGGTATAGATTTCAACGAAATGCTGGAGGATTTATATCAGCAGGCTTCAGAGACTTCATATGGCTTTGCACCAATGCCGGAACGAATCAATAGTGCATCAGAAGCGCAGCAGAAAAATAATAGTGACCAGAAGCTTAACTATTATAATTCTTTAGATGATGAAACAAAAGCACTCATTATAAATGCAGAAGTTCCAGATAACGTAAAAAACGGTGAACTCCAGGAGTTTAAAGACTGGATTGCTGCTTTACAAAGAGAAGCAGATATAAAGATTGGTACTAATATACCGGACATCACATCTTCCCTCTCAGACATTGAGAATGCATACTCAGACTTTGAAAACATACTGGATGAAATCGAATCTGGCGCAACGGTATCTGCATCCAGTATTGACAGTCTGACAGAAAAGTTTGGCGACTTAAATGACGGTGAATCCCTGGCGAAATTCAAAGAGGTATTGACCACCATGCCAGATGATACAGAGGCCTGCAAAGAAGCCCTGAATCAGTTGGCAACCGAATACTTAGACCACAGCGATCTGTTGCAGAATCTGACTGCTGATAACGCCGAATACACAGAATCAGAGTTGAAAAAGCTGGGAGTAGCAAACGCTCATGAAGTAGTCCAAAGCAGATTGATTCAGCTCGATTATTCCGAAGCGGATGCAATGGATGTTCTTGCTAATTGTTCCAACCAATTAACGGATGCCAAAGATAAAGAGAAAGCTGCGTCTATTGATTGGGCGAATGCCACAGCAGACGAAATTGCATGGTTAATTAATGAAGGAAATGCAGCTAATATAGATACCGCTGCTTTGCAAAGTTATTTGCGCCAGAAGATACAAGCAAATGATATTACTCTTACAACAGACGGTGATATAAAAAACTTAATTGCATTTGTTGACGGATTAGGTGGTGCCACAACTGCCTTGAGTGCTTATGCAGATGCAAGAGAAACAATAAAAGATGATGGCACACCGAATCATGAAAAATTAAAATCTTTGGAAGCACAAGCAAGAGCAGAACTTTCAAAAGCATTAAGAAATGCTTCTAATGTTAATTACACTCCACCATCTCTGCCTTCTCTCAGCAACACTTCCGACTCATCTCAGGCAAAAGACACCGTAAAGCAGTACAACTGGATTGAGACTGCTATCAGCCGGGTAACAGAAGCCATTTCCAGACTCACCAGGGTCCGGGACAACACCTATGCCAACTGGTCCAAGCGCAATGCCGCACTGAACAGTGAAATCGCCAAGATTACAGAGCAGATTCGTCTGCAGCAACAGGCATACAGCAGCTACATGGCAAAGGCAGACAGTGTGGGGCTGTCACAGGATTACATCCGGAAGATTCAGTCCGGTGCCATTCAGGTAGAGGATATCGCCGACGAAGGCTTACAGGATAAGATCGACCAGTATCAGGACTGGTATGAACAGGCAATGGAATGCTCCGATGCCATAGAGGAATTAAATATTAACTTATCTGAGCTGGCACAGAAGAAGTTTGACATTCTCCAGACGGAGTTTGATTCCCTGATTTCCACCTTTACTGTACAGGCAGATATGATTGAGGAACGGATCAGCCGGACGGAGGAACAGGGTTACTTTGCAGACAAGAGCTATTATGAACAGCTGATTGCTTATGAGAATCAGGAGCTTGCCGGTCTGAAAAAGGAATATGCCGCCCTTCAGGCTTCCTTCAAGGAAGCGGTGGATACCGGAAGGATCGAAGAAGGCAGTGAAGCCTGGCATAAGATGCGGTCCGAGATTCTGGATGTGGAACAGTCCATGGAGGAATCCACTACCGCCTTGGTAGAATTCCACAATGAGATCCGGGATTTAAGCTGGGATGTCTTTGATTACATTGCTGACCGGATTGGACAAATCACACAGGAAAGTAAGTTTCTTCTGGATCTGCTGGAACGGGGAGACTTATACGAAGATACCGGTGCCTTTACTGCGGAAGGCATGGCGGCGGCTGCCCTTCACGGAGTGAATTATAACACCTATCTGCAGCAGTCCCTGGACTATGCAGCAGAATTAAAGCGGATTGAGGCAGACCTTGCAGATGATCCGGGCAATAAAGACCTGATGGAACGCAGGGAAGCCCTGCTGAAGCTGCAGCAGGATGCCATTACCAGTGCAGAGGCGGAAAAGGATGCCATCCAGTCACTGGTGGAAGAAGGCATGAAGCTCCATCTGGATGCTCTATCCCAGCTGATTGATAAGTACAAGGAAAGCCTGTCTGCCGCCAAAGATTTATATGATTACCAGAAGAATATTTCGGAGCAGACAGAGAACATCGCCGGACTGGAAAAGATCATGCTGGCTTATCAGGGGGATGATTCCGAGGAGGCAAGGAAGCTTCTGCAGGATACCAGAAACCAGTTAAAGGATGCCAGACAGGAGCTGCAGGAAACGGAATGGGACCGGTATATTTCGGAAACGGAAGACTTACTGGATACCTTATATGATGAGTATGAAACCATTCTGAACCAGCGTCTGGACAATATCGATGCCTTGATTACAGATATGATTGACATGGTGAATGCAGGCAGTACGGACATCCGGGAAGCCATTGAAGCCGCTGCATTCCGGGCAGGCTATGACATCAGCAGCACCATGCAGACCATCTTCGGCAGCGGAGGCAGCCAGACCACACTGCTAAGCACCTTCATGAACCGGTTTGATACGGCTTCCACCACGCTGCAGAAGGCAGTGAATGACATTAAGAACTCCATCCAGACCCGGATGACGGCTCCTGCCGGTGCAGGTAGCGCTGGCAGTGCAGACAGCATAGGCAGCACAGGAGGCAGTTCCGGTTCTGCTGCCATCAGCAGTGGGCCAAATGCTTCCGGTTCATCGGCACCTCAGGCACAGGCTTCCTCTCCACAGGGAGACGGTACTGCAGGTGTGGGTGACATGGTAACGTTTGTCAGTGACAGGTATAATGAGGATTCCTGTGTCAACTGAGGGTCCGGTTCCCAATGTCTTAACGGGCAGGTGTATA
>JAIECC010000190.1 GCA_029068665.1 Lachnospiraceae bacterium | reverse complement strand
CAGATTCGGAATGACAATAGAGGAGGAAGGATTCATGAAAAAACTGGAAAAGATAATGATAGTCGGGGTAATGATGATTTTAATGGCAGTGTCTATCATGGGGTGTAAAGCTGGGGAACCGGATTCGGAGGAAAACACGGATACGGAAACGGAGCAGCAGGAAGACCAGGACGACCAGAACGGCCAGAACGGGGAGCAGGAAGATGCCCAGGAAAAGGATACGATTCAACTGACGGTCTATGAAGAATCCTTTCATACAGCGTTTTCTCTGACAGTAGGAGAAAGCAAAAAGCTGAAAATCAGCACAAATTACGATGGCAGTCTGGAATATAAAAGTGCAGATGAGGCAATTGCAACCGTGGACAGCGAAGGAAATGTAACCGCTATGGGGGCCGGAAGAGTAGCACTGACGATTACTGCCGGTGATGTAACAAGAGGCGTGAATGTGGTTGTTGAGGATTCAGTCGTTGACGGGCAGCAGGAAGAAGAGAAAACGGATTCTACAGATACCGCCGGCAATACAGAAAAGCCAGCCACTCCGGCAGTGGAGCAGAATCCAACAGCAGAGCAGACAGAAGGCAGTACGAAAACCAATATCAGCATATCTACGGTAATCACCAATGCTGACGGTGAAAGTGTTACTGTGGTTCCATTTGAACATGATATAGAAATAGATAGTTCAAATCAGCAAGAATATCATATTGAATGGCAGTGTATTCTGGATTAAATATATGACTGAAAACCAGATTGCAGAATCGTGTAAAATTAACTGGAATTGTGTGTATTTTGTGGCGAATTTTGAAGAACAGGAATAGAATAAAAGGAAAAGAGGAAGAAGGATAAATGGCATGGCTAAGAAAACCATAGCTGTACTTTTTGGAGGTCAGTCTTCCGAACATGAGATATCCTGTTTGTCAGCAGTAACCATTGTGAATGCAATTGACACATCTGTATATAATGTTGTTATGATCGGTATTACCAGGGAAGGTCATTGGCTTCTCACCGATTCGACAGAGGCTATAAAGAACGGAACATGGAAAAATGGTTCGGTTCATGCGGTAATATCACCGGATGCAGTACGAAAAGAAATCATTTGTATGGAAAGGACTGGAACCCGTTCTATCCCTGTAGATGTGGTATTTCCGGTACTTCATGGTCTCAAGGGTGAGGATGGAACGGTACAGGGACTGCTGGAGCTGGCAGGGCTTCCCTATATCGGCTGCGGTGTAATTGCTTCCGCACTGGGGATGGATAAATTATATACTAAAATTGTGGTAGAGCGGCTGGGGATTGCCCAGGCGGCATATCTTCCGGTGATGAAATCCCAATTAAGTGACATGGAAGCAGTCACTGCCGGGATTGAAGGTCGGTTAAGCTATCCGGTATTTGTCAAGCCTTCGAATGCCGGTTCCTCTAAGGGGATTTCCAAAGCACACAATAAAAAGGAACTGCAAGAGGCTTTATGGAAGGCATCTGAACATGACGGAAAGCTTTTGGTAGAGGAAACGATTATAGGGAGAGAGCTGGAATGTGCCGTACTGGGAGGCAGAGCACCAGAGGCTTCCGGTATCGGTGAAATCCTTACAGCGGCAGAATTCTATGATTATGATTCCAAATACCATGACACTGCTTCCCGCACGGTGATTCATCCGGAACTGCCGGAGGGAAAGGCGGAAGAAATCCGGCAGGCGGCGGTTCGTATATTTAAGGCCTTGGATGGTTATGGTTTATCACGGGTGGATTTTTTTCTGGAACAGAATACGAACCGGGTGATATTTAATGAAATTAATACACTGCCGGGATTTACCGGCATCAGTATGTATCCCATGCTATGGAACGCAAAGGGAATGGATATTAGTACAATCGTGGCAAAGCAGATTGCTTTGGCATATGAGAGAAGAGGGTAAGAGAAGATGGATACACAATCACCAATCGGAGTTTTTGATTCAGGGGTAGGCGGGCTGACCGTAGTAAAAGAAATCATGCGTCAGCTTCCGGGAGAAAATATGATATATTTTGGCGATACTGCCAGAGTGCCATATGGTTCCAAGTCTAAAAAGACGGTTTTAAAATACTCCAGACAAATTGTGCATTTTTTAAGGCAAAAAGAGGTAAAGGCAATTGTAGTTGCCTGTAATACTGCCAGTGCACTGGCACTGGATGACATCCGGGAGGAAATCGATATTCCGATTATTGGAGTGGTTGAACCAGGAGCCAGGATGGCGGCGGAAAGCACGAAAACAAACAGTATTGGAATTATTGGAACGGAAAGCACCATAAAAAGCGGTATCTATTCGAAGTTTCTGCGGAAGCTGAATGCAGACATTACCGTTGTCGCCAGGGCATGTCCGTTATTTGTTCCTCTGGTGGAAGAAGGATTATTAGAGGACCGGATTACAGAAGATGTGATTGAACGGTATCTTCATGAATTAAAGGAGTATGGGATTGATTCCCTGATTCTGGGCTGTACCCATTATCCTTTGATTCGGAATGCAATTAAACGATATATGGGCGGAGAAGTTACACTGATCAATCCGGCCTATGAAACAGCCAAAAGCCTGAAGGCCATGCTGGCAGAGCAGGGATTGTTAAATGGTGCAGGAAATGCAGCCTGCTACGATTATTATGTCAGTGATGGTGTGGATAAATTCAGCTCTTTTGCAGACCGTGTACTGCCTTGCCATGTGGATCAGGTAACGGTGGTAGATATTGAGAGCTATTGATATAGGAACAATGGGAGCAGATATGACAAAGCAGGTATTAGTATCCATTAGCGGAAGCCAGTTTTTTGATGCGGAAAATGACAGCATAGAGCTGGTAACGGTGGCCAATTATTATAAGCGGAACGGACATCATTTTGTGCTGTATGAGGAGATGCCGGAGGGAGCAGATTCCATTATAAAGAATACCCTGAAGTTCGATGAGACCTTTTTTGAAATGACAAAGAAGGGGGCGGTGAATGCCCAGCTGCTCTTTAATCCCCGGCAGAGCAATACCACCTATTATGTAACGGCAGCGGGACCGATGAGCATGAATGTTACAACCACAACCTATCAATTGCTGGCAGAAGATGATTATATAGAAATATTTATAAAATATGTTCTGGATATCAATTATAATTTCACAACAGAAAACGAGATTTTGATTCGAATTGCACCAAAGTAGGGATAATAATATAAGTACTGCACAGGATGGAAGATCAGTATGCTGGAATATGATTACGAAAAAATGTATGATGCCTTTCTTGGAATTAATACGAAGGAAGAAGAGGAATGGGAGGAAGAGGGCATTCCGGAGGAGTATAATCGTTATGAGGTTACTCCTTATGATGCCTTAAGCGTTGCCTGTGAACAGCTTCAAATCAAACCTACGGACTGCGTAGTGGATTTTGGATGTGGGAAAGGCAGGATCCTGTTCTTTTTTAATAATTTCTTTTTGTGCAGGACCAAGGGAATCGAGCAGGATGCCGCACTTTATCAGCAGTTGGAGGATAATAAAGCATATTATGATGTACGATTTAAAGAGCGGGGAAAGATGATTGACCTGTATCATATGAAGGCGGAAGAATACACGATTGCAAAAGAAGACAATGTATTTTACTTTTTTAATCCATGTTCGCCGGAGCATTTTGCTGAAATACTGGAACATATCGTTATCTCCATCGAGGAATCCTTCCGGGTAGTGACTCTGATCCTGTATTATGGTTCCGATGACTATCTGAGAATTATCCGGGATATGTGCTGGAAGCAGAAACGTATGATCCGGCTGCCAAACTATATGGAGGATCCGGATGAAAAAATGTATGTTTTTCAAAATCCGGTTACCTTTTTAAGGGATGAATAGGAAGGGGTTGAAATGGGATGACAGTGTTTTTGACACAACATGCAGGGACCATACTGGTGAGCCTTTTGGTGGTCTTATGTATGATACTGGCTGTTTGGAAACTGATTCGGGATAAAAAGAATGGCAGGTCCGTTTGTGGAAACAGCTGTAATAGTTGTCCCCATTCCGGAACCTGCCATAAAGATTCTAATTTGTGATTTTCTTTGCGGCTTCTTTTTGTGCTTTTGCACGAGCCTTTGCAGCCTTTTCTTCCTCTTTTGTCTTTTCTTCTGCTGCAATGATTTTCTGATATTCGCCCTGCTTTTTCCGAAGCTTGGCACCCCAGCTTGATTTCTTTTTATCGTCTGTTGGTGTTATCTTACCCCGGACATTCTTTACACTGATTATGTAAATCCCGCTGACCATAGCCTTGACCTCTCCCCTGGTAGGAAGTTCATCAAAGATTGTGTCGTCAGCAATCAGAGTCAGAATCTGCGGACCTACCTTTGCTTTTACAATGGGCAGCTTGGAATTCTGGTACCGCTTCGGGGTCTGTTCCATAACGATTTTCGGCAGCTTGGCAT
>JAIECC010000019.1 GCA_029068665.1 Lachnospiraceae bacterium | reverse complement strand
CTCCCGTTGTACCGTATTCATGAATTCCAAGGTAAAACAGGCACAAAAAGAAGGGGCTGATGTTTCGGATATTTCTGCCGGTCTTGCCTATTCTGTTATCAAAAATGCGTTATTAAAGGTAATCAAACTGACAGACCCGAAGGATTTAGGAAAACGGGTGGTAGTTCAGGGAGGAACCTTTTATAATGATGCCGTACTTCGAAGCTTTGAATTGATTGCGGGCATTCAGGCAATTCGTCCGGATATTTCCGGTATCATGGGTGCCTTTGGTGCTGCCCTGATCGCAAGGGATAATTATGACGGAATGGCTGAAACTACCATGCTTTCCATCGAGGATATCAACAATCTGACCTATGAGACTTCCATGTCAAGATGTAAAGGCTGTACCAATAGCTGCCTGCTGACCATTAACCGTTTTTCCGGCGGCAGACAGTTCATCACCGGCAATCGTTGTGAACGGGGAATTGGCCAGAAAAAGAATAAAGACCATGTTCCGAATTTATTTGAATATAAGTTTCACAAACTTTTTGACTACGAACCTTTATCCAAGGAGCTTGCTTCCCGGGGAGAAATCGGTATTCCAAGAGTGCTGAATATGTATGAAAATTACCCACTCTGGTTTACCTTCCTGACGAAACTGGGCTTCCGGGTCATCCTGTCTCCGCCTTCCAGCCGGGACATCTATACCTTGGGTATTGAGTCAATCCCTAGTGAATCCGAATGCTATCCGGCTAAGATTTCACACGGGCATATTATGTGGCTGTTAAAGCATGATATCAAAACAATTTTCCAGCCATGTATCGTATATGAACAGAATGAAACACCGGATGCTTATAATCACTACAACTGTCCGATTGTAACCTCTTATGCGGAAAATATTAAGAATAACGTAGAAGAAATCCGAAGCGATGACATTACCTTTATTCGTCCTTTTATGGCACTGGATAACCGGGATGCTCTGGTGACCCGGTTGTATAATGAATTTTCCAAATACTGCACTCTGGACAAAAAGGAAGTGAAAGAGGCCTTGGATGCAGGCTTTGAAGAATACGAGCGTGTAAAGCTGGATTTACAGAAAAAGGGCGAAGAAGCCATTCGGTTCTGTGAAGAAAATAACCGGATGGGAATTGTATTAGCCGGTCGTCCTTATCATGTAGATCCGGAAATCAACCATGGTCTGCCGGAATTGATTAATTCCTATGGTATTGCTGTATTAACCGAGGATTCCATCTCCCATTTGTCCAATGTGGAACGTCCCCTTATCGTATCCGACCAGTGGATGTATCACAGCCGATTGTATGCAGCAGCCAACTATGTAAAATCCAGCCGGCATCTGGAATTGATTCAGTTGAATTCCTTTGGCTGCGGTCTGGATGCCGTTACCACTGACTGTGTCAGTGATATCCTCTCCGGTTCCGGTAAAATCTATACTGTATTAAAAATCGACGAGGTCAGCAATTTAGGTGCTGCACGTATCCGTATCCGGTCCCTGATCAGTGCGGTAAAGGTCCGCAACAAAAAGGGAATCCAGCCTCATCCGATTTCTTCTGCCTATGACAGAGAAATTTTCACGAAGGAAATGAAGGAAAATCGTTATACCGTTCTGGCACCGAACATGTCACCGATTCATTTCAGTATGCTGATGCCTGCCTTTAGTAAAAGCGGCGTGAACTTTGTTTCCCTGCCGGACCCGGATAAATCAGCGGTTGATGTAGGACTAAAGTATGTGAATAACGATGCCTGCTATCCTTCCATTCTGGTAGTAGGACAGTTAATACAGGAATTGCAGACCGGAAAATATGATTTGAATAATACAGCCCTTGCCATTACCCAGACCGGCGGTGGCTGCCGGGCAACCAACTACATTGGCTTTATCCGCCGGGCATTAAAAAAGGCAGGTCTGGAACAGGTTCCGGTCATTTCCATTAATGCCGGAGGACTGGAAAGCAATCCTGGCTTTAAGTTTAATTACACCATGATTCGTGCTTCCATCCAGGCAGTGATTTATGGAGATGTATTTATGCG
>JAIECC010000189.1 GCA_029068665.1 Lachnospiraceae bacterium | reverse complement strand
GCAGTATACGGACCGTTCAGCCCAATGTAAGCATAAAGAACCAAAGGGCAGCGAATTAGAGGCGATTTTTACCGATATGAAAAAGACCAGTGAGGAGCAGCGCCATATTGACTGTTCCTGCTGTGGTTATGAAAGCTGTCATGAGATGGCAGTTGCCATATACAATGGCTTTAATAATAAGACCAATTGTATTCATTACATTAAGGATCTTTCCGAAGAGGAAAAACAGGAAATCTCTCAGTTGATGGAAGAAATTGAAAACCAGAAGCAGAATCTGGTTGCTATGGTTGAAGCCATTAATGAAGAGTTTGAACAGCTGAACACTGCTGTGGAGCAGATGGAGGCAGGCAATCAAACCAATGCGGAGGAAAGTACTGGAATTTCCATAAAGGTTCAGGAGGTAACAGAGTTCTGTCAGAGGTTGGAGGAATCCCTGGGAGAAATCGGTACGCTTTTGAATGAGTTACAGGAAAACAATGATCAGGTGGTTTCCATAGCTGCCATGACTAATCTGCTGGCGCTCAATGCATCCATTGAAGCGGCACGGGCCGGTGAAGCAGGCAGAGGATTTGCCGTAGTTGCCAGTGAAATTAACAATCTGGCAGGAAATTCCAAGCAGACTGCAGAGGATAGCAACAGTGGTCAAAGAAAAATTGAAAAGGCGATTGCGGATATTATGTCAGAAGCCAAGACCCTGTTAGAGGTAGTGGAAAATGTCTCTGAACGTACGGAAAATCTTGCCGCAACTACAGAAGAGATTGCAGCTTCTTCTGCAGATGTTTCTCAGATTAGTAATACAATCAAGTCAAAGATGGAGGATTTAATAGACGGAGTCAGTTAGACTCCGTCCCTTTTCTAATTAATATAAATTTTAAGGATGCTAATTTGCAGCATGTAAATTTCTTAGGGAGCTTGATTTCATCTAATATGCGCTATGCAAACATGAGAAATATAATGCTGGCACTACATAGGTCTGAAAGATACATTATTTTCTTGTGTTTTAAGGGGCATTTTTACATTCGAGAGTGGATGAACTTCTGTTCTGGGGTTCTTTTGCCAAATAGTGTATGAGGAAAGCGGTAATAAGAATATGAAAAAATGATAAGGAGCTATAAAGGCTCCTTTTTTT
>JAIECC010000188.1 GCA_029068665.1 Lachnospiraceae bacterium | reverse complement strand
ATGATATCCTGCCGGAGGAAGTAGAGGTAGAACGGGAAGACGGATTAATTGCCATGTTTCTGTTTGATGAAACAGAGCTGAGAAGATATATTCAGGAGAATAAAGATCAGAAGCTGGTTTCCGGTCTGATTTATATTGATAACTACGAGGAAGCATTAGAGAGCGTGGAGGATGTGCGCCGCCCGCTGCTTACTGCATTGGTGGACCGGAAGGTAAACAAGTACATGCAGAATATAGATGCGATTGTCAAGAAGCTGGAGAAGGATAAGTTTCTGGTGGTATTTCAGCAGAAGTATTTGCAGCAGCTTCAGTCTACAAAGTTTGCCCTGCTGGATGAGGTACGGGCCATCAATATCGGAAATGAGATTGCAGTTACTTTAAGTATCGGCTTAGGTGTGAATGCACCTTCCTATATTCAGGCCTATGATGCGGCAAGAGTTGCCATAGACCTGGCATTAGGCCGTGGTGGTGACCAGGCAGTTGTGAAGGATGGGGAACAGATTTATTATTACGGTGGAAAGTCTCAGGGAGTAGAGAAGAATACCCGTGTAAAGGCGAGAGTGAAGGCACACGCCCTTCGTGAAGTGTTGGAAGCCAAGGATCAGGTAATTGTCATGGGACATAAGCTTCCGGATGCGGATGCCATCGGGGCAGCCATCGGAATCTATCGTCTGGCATTGGCTATGGATCGGAAGGCCCATATTGTTATTAATGAGGTGACTGCCTCCATTCGTCCGGTGATGAACAACTTTATCAGCAATAATATGTATCCGGAGGATTTATTTATTAACAGTGAGCAGGCAGTGAATCTGGTGGATCAGAATACGGCTCTGGTGGTGGTGGATGTCAATCGTCCGGGCTATACGGAGTGCGAAGAGCTGTTGAATCTGACAAAGTCCATTGTGGTGATTGATCATCACCGGGCTATGAGTGATTCCATACAGAATTCCATTCTTTCATATATTGAGCCTTATGCATCGTCTGCATGTGAGATGGTAGCAGAGATTCTGCAGTATATCATAGATAAACCAAAGCTCCGCCCGATAGAAGCGGATGCCATGTATGCCGGTATACTGGTGGATACGGATACGTTTGTTACCAAGACCGGAGTCAGGACCTTTGAAGCAGCTTCCTTCTTAAAGCGGAGCGGTGCAGATGTAACCCGTGTACGAAAGATGTTTCGGACGGATTTGGATGTCTATAAGCAGAAGGTGACCGGGGTTCAGAATGCAGAATTCTTTCTGGACGATTATGTTATTGGTACGCTGCCATCTGAGAATGTGGACAGCCCTACGGTTCTGGCAGCACAGATTGCCAATGAACTGCTGGATATTGAAGGGGTAAAAGCATCCTTTATGCTGACTCAGGTGAAGGACACTATATATATCAGTGCCCGCTCCATTGATGAGATTAATGTACAGGTTATCATGGAACGGTTAGGCGGCGGCGGACATGCTACGGTTGCCGGTGCCCAGCTTCAGGGCTGTTCCCTGGAGGAAGGAAGAATGCAGATGCAGGATGTATTGGAAAAAATGACAGTGGAAGGAGATATATAGAATGGAAGTTATATTATTACAGGATGTAAAGTCACTTGGAAAAAAGGGCGAAGTAGTGAAAGTAAATGATGGTTATGCCAGAAACTTCATTTTGCCGAAGAAATTGGGTATAGAAGCGAATGGCAAGAATATGAATGACCTAAAGCTTCAGAAGGCAAATGAAGAAAAGATTGCGGCAGAGAATCTGGCAGCAGCAAGGGCATTGGCAGACGAATTAAAGGATAAGGAGATTACCCTGAAACTGAAGCTGGGAGAAGGGGGCAAGACTTTTGGCTCCGTATCTTCCAAGGAAATCGCAGAAGCCGCAAAGGAACAGCTTGGCTATGATATTGACAAGAAGAAGATTCAGTTAAAAGAAAGCATCAAATCCCTGGGTGTACATAATGTTGCCATTAAGCTTCACCCTAAGGTGACAGCAGAGCTGAAGGTCAAGGTGCAGGAGCAAAGCTAAAGAGCATAAACACCAGAAATAGAGGTAGGATTACAAGAGATGGAAGAGTCAGTGATTCGAAAGATACAACCGAATAGTGTAGAATCTGAGCAGGCAGTCCTTGCCTCTATGCTGATGAATCGGGAAGCAGTGGTTAATGTGGCGGATATGCTGACCAAGGAGGACTTCTATCAGGCACAGTATGGAGTGATATTTGAGGCCATGGTGGAGCTGTATCACGAGGGAACGGTCATTGATCTGATTACCCTGATGGAACGGCTGAAGGAAAAAGGAGTTCCGGAGAACGTGTATAGTATTGAAACCATGCAGGAATTGATGAGCGTGGTTCCTACTTCAACCAATGCGAAGAAATACGCGGAAATCGTGAAAGACAGGGCAAACATGCGCCGGGTGATTAAGCTGGCAGAGTCTGCAGCAAATGACTGCTATACCTTAAAGGATTCTTCCGTGAATATTCTCAGCAATATTGAAAATCAAGTGCTGGAGATGACCCAGAACGGGAATAACGGTGATGATATCGTACCGATTCGTCAGGTCGTAGACAATGTACTGCGGAATATCCGGGAGGCTTCCAAGCAGCAGGGAAATATCACCGGTGTACCTACCGGCTTTCTGGATCTGGATGATATGCTTACCGGTCTTCATGGTTCAGAACTGATTCTGATTGCAGCCCGTCCGGCTATGGGTAAGACGGCATTTGTATTGAATATTGCGGAATATGTGATTTTAAAGACGGATGTTCCTGTAGCCATATTTAACTTCGAGATGAATAAAGAGCAGCTGGTACAGCGTATGATTGCCATGGAATCTCAGGTGAATTCCCAGAATATAAGAACGGGTAATTTACAGGATGACCAGTGGCTGAAGCTTTATGAAAGCTCCAATATCATCGGAAGCACCAAGCTGTTTATCGAAGACCAGTCCAATGTTACAATCGGTGATATCCGAAATAAATGCAGAAAGCTGAAGCAGCGTCATAATGTGGGGCTGATTATCATAGACTATTTACAGTTGATGAGCGGAAGCGGGCGGACGGATTCCCGTCAGCAGGAGGTATCTGAGATATCCAGAGGCTTAAAGGTGCTGGCAAAGGAATTGGATGTGCCGATTATTGCATTGTCGCAGTTGAGCCGTGCAGTAGAGGCAAGAACAGACCATCGGCCTATGCTGTCGGATTTGCGGGAATCCGGTTCTATTGAACAGGATGCGGACGTGGTAATGTTTATTTACCGGGAGGATAAATACCGGGATGATTTGCCGGAAGAGGATAAAAATAAAGCAGAGATCATTATAGCCAAGCAGAGAAATGGTGCCACCGGTACGATCAGGCTGGGCTGGCAGGGTGAATATACCAAGTTCGTGAACTTAGAACGGAGCAGACGATAATAAATAGCGAAAAACCCAATGGGGCGAGAATCTTGTCGGAAAGGACAAGATATTAGAGTACGATTAAAATTGAGGAAAGAATACTCCCGGTGTATCATGTAGATAGCAACGAATACTTGATACACTAAGGGGGATTTTTTTATGAACGAAACCAGATATATGATATCAGATACGTCCCGGCAGCTAAAGGTGGAGCCACATGTGCTTCGTTACTGGGAGGATGAACTGGATATGAAGATTAAGCGGAACGAGATGGGACACCGCTATTATACGATGGATGATATCCGGGTTCTGCAGACCGTTCGAGAAATGAAGGATCATGGATTTCAGTTAAAGGCGATTAAACAGATACTGCCGGAGCTGTATACCAATCCGAATTTTAATTATATGGCATTATTCGATCAAAGAGAAGCCTTGTGCCAGTCTGCGGCACCTGCATCTGAGAATGCACAGAATCAGGATGTACATACAAAGCCGGAGGAAAGCACGGGGAATTCCAAGGTAGTAGAAATGGATCAGCTAAGAGCAAGTCACGGTAAGGGGACAAGCTCCTCATCTAAGGAACTGGCGATTGAGATTCAGCCGCCTATGGAAACCAAGGCACAGATGCCGGTTGATATGATGTCGGCAGAGCTTAAAATGGAGCAGTTTCAGGAGATTATGACGAAAATCATCGGAAAGGCCATGGAGGCAAATAATCGTTCTCTGACAGGCTCCATCAGCAATGAAGTATCAGACCGGGTATCTGAGCGTGTAATTAAGCAGATGGACTATGTGATGCGGCAAAGCGAGGAACGGGAGGAGGAACGGTTCCGGAAACTGGATGAAGCGATTCGGGTACGTCAGAGAGCTAATGCGGAAGCAGCAGCGGCAATCGAAGATTCCAGAAGAAAGAAGAAAAAGAAAATGTTTGGAAAGAAAACCAAACCAGCGCCGAGAGTTATGAATTAAGGGATAAATAATAGGGAGTGAAACGAAAGCACCATGGACAGGTGAAAGGTTTCACTCCTTATTTTATTCATGTTCCACAATATTCTGTGTAGCTGATTTATCTTTCACCAAAGCTAGACATAGGACGATTCCAAGCAGGAGAAAGAAGGCACCCCCAACAATGCCGGTAGGAGCAGGCCCGATAAAGGGACTGCTTTCTGCATTTGCGGATAAGAACAGAGTACCTGTAGCTGCCATACCATTCAAACTGCCGTGGGCAATAGCGGCAGGCAGACAGCTTCCGGTTCTCAGTGTTACATAAGTCAGGAATACACCGATTACAATACAGAACAGACACATGGCAAGGATGCCGGTAAAGGGATAGCCTTTATATCCCAAACCGTAATTATGCCCCAACATGGTCAAAGGTGCATGCCAAAGTCCCCAGATGATGCCGTTAACGAGCAGCATTGGCAGCATGGGAAGCTTTTCCTTCATCTTTGGAAGCAGATAGCCCCGCCAGCCCCATTCTTCACCAAAGCAGGTAAGGATATTCAGAAGGGGAGCTAAAAATACCCCCATTATAATCTGCGAAAGGGCCATCATCATTGCCTGAGACCGGTCCAGTGTGACCCCCTGTGCCTGATACAGGGAGATGATATATCCCAGATTGCCGTCAAAGTCTTTTTGGAAGATTGAAAAATAAAGAACTGCACCCAGAGCAGTACAAAGGGCAGGCAAAAACCATGCCATCACATAATATCTTATATGGCCCCGGAAGCGGGGCTTAATCCAACAATCGGAAAATCCTTCTTTTGTAATCAAACGTGTGAGCAGAACACCGATGGATGGCAGAAACATCATACCGGCTACAACGACTTGCACTAGTATGGCTGTCATGCCGGAAAGATCAGTTTCTGCCCGATTGGACAGAGGATAAATAATGCCGAATTCCAGTCCATAGGTAATGAGAAAGGTAATGCCAATAAAAATCAGTATCCGTTTGGTTGTCATTGATTTTGTTTCTTCCATAATCGTTATGCTCCTTTTGATAATATTATGTTTCCGGTACTTTTCTGTTATTCTGAGGGAATTCGGTAATTTTGTCAATGTAATATGCACAAAAAAA
This sequence comes from Lachnospiraceae bacterium, assembly GCA_029068665.1. GTDB lineage: Bacteria > Bacillota > Clostridia > Lachnospirales > Lachnospiraceae > CAG-632. The sequence continues at coordinate 1,525 of JAIECC010000188.1, read as the reverse complement.
GACCTGTATATCATACTTTAATTGCCCTTTGCAAGTTTCGCATTGATAGGCTGGTTTATTTCAAAGTATGATATACAGGTTTATATATTATCTGATTTTTTTCTTCATGAAAAGTATACCTGCGGTACTGCAAAGACCTAATATAAGAATCAAAAGCGGTGCTGCTGTATCTCCGGTCTTTGGAGTGTTTGCATTGTCTGTTGCTGCAGTTGTTCCGGCTTCAGAAGCAGGAGCGGCATCACTGGTGGAGCCGGAGGATTCAGTAGCTGCTTCTGTAGTTGTAGTGTCACTGTCAACTTCTGAAATCTTTACAGTTACCGTCATTTTGTCATTGCCAAACCCTGTTGCATATTCATAAGTCAGAGTATCTCCCACTGCCAAAGGGGTATCCAGATATATCTTTCCGTTGGCAGAATTATAACTGCCATTGCTTACATTGCTAACTTTGGCTTTGTCCAAAGAAAATACGGATAAATCTAAAGAATATCCATTTCCATCTTTATGTAATGGTGCGGAAATACTGCTCCAATGTTGAAGTTTATTTAATGCTGTATTATTACTTAAATCTAAGGAAGCAAAACTGTTATCTTCACACCAAAGCATTTTTAATGCTGGATTATTGCTTACATCTAAATGGGTTAATTTGTTATTGCCACACTGCAATTCTGTTAACAGAGGATTATGGCTTATGTCCAGACTGGTTAACTGACAATTATGGCAGGATAACTGTTGCAGTTTTGGATTCTGGCTTACATCAAGCTCAGTAATGGCATTCATCCCACATCTCAGTTCTCGCAGTTCCGGATTGTGACTGAGATCCAGACTTTGTATCTTTGTGCTTCCGCAAAACAGTAAGTCCAATTTTGGATTCTGGCTCACATCAATGGTCTCTACATTTGTCTGGGCAACAGAAAGATAGTATAGCTTGGGATTGTTGCTTACATCCAGACTGGTAAGGGATGTGTCCTCACAAGATATCCTTACTAACTCTGGATTGTTGCTTACATCCAGAGTAGTTATGTTGTTGAATCCGCATTCTATGAAGTATAAAGCAGTATTCCGGGTTATATCCAGAGTAGTTAACTGATTGTTTGTGCAAATCAAGAATACTAAAGCCGTATTCTGGCTTACATCTAAAGCAGTTAAATTATTGTCCCTACATGATAAATTCCTCAGGTTGCTGAAATACTCGATTCCCTTTAAATCAGAAATTCCCATTTCATCAACATCTACTTCTGTTATTGCATTTATTTCTGCTTCCTCTAAAACTCCATTATTATTATCATCAAAGTTATCTGTTACATAATTACGAAAGACTTCATCCGGGAAATTAGTTTCATTAATAACTATATCCGCAGCGGCATGAACCTTTTCTGCGCCCGGCATGGTGCAAAATAAACTGACTCCCATAATAGTGGAAATGGTAAGTGTTGTTAGGGTCTGTTTCCATTTTTTCTTCATATTGGTATCCTTTCTTTTTTTCTGCCTAATGAACACAACTATACTCTTACTATATAATGAATAC
>JAIECC010000187.1:6032-6963 GCA_029068665.1 Lachnospiraceae bacterium | reverse complement strand
TTTCACTGCCGCTCTTTGTATAGGAAATCCGATTTGCAGAAACCGATGCAGAACAGCCGGTACCGACTGCGGAGAACGTCAAAGCAACATCCGTAAAAATCGGCTTCTCAATACCGGTTGCCTTTGCCGCAAAGTCATTTTGCACATGAAAATAAGTAGACTCCGGCACCATGTCACCTAAGCTCTTCTGCACACAAAAGCCTACCGGAAGTGTTTGGGGATTCTCATATACTGAAATCCCATCTACCGTTGTCTTATAATGAAGGGTATTATTATTAAAATCTCCTTCCCGATACATCACATATTTCATACCGGTAATGGCATTGGTAAGGGGTGTGGCCCCACAATACAGGTATTCATTGGCACCGGTATAAAAGCCCAGGCGTCCCATTGCCTTCACCATATCCCCTCTGGCTGTGGAACCAAAAAGAGTCACACATCGTAAATTATGCCAGGTCGGTTCATCCAGCATCAATGTATTGCCCAGTTCCATCCGATAGAAGCTGTCATCCTCTGCATAAAGACCTTCCACAATTTCTTCCATGGCTTCCGTATCACCATAGTAACGTTCCACATCAATGGACCCATTGCAATACCAGCCGTAGGAGGCACCTGTAATAATCTCTGCTGCCATGACACCGGCCAGTATGGCCCGCCATACCTTGCCTTTTTTCTTTCCCCAATGATAAGCAAAGGACAGCAGCATATAAAACACTGCCAATGCAATAGTTAATATATAGCATATTTTTTCCAGCTTTACTGTCCCCTGAATATAACAGAATATACTAAGTAAAATCACTGCAGCACAGGCAAAGGACTGCTCCATAATGGAAATCCGCCGGTAGCGCAGCAGAACCTCATACCCAATCCAAAGCAGAAGAAAAATATAGAGGAAAGAAAAACGATTGGGAATGCCGTACTGATTGTGAAA
>JAIECC010000187.1:0-6022 GCA_029068665.1 Lachnospiraceae bacterium | reverse complement strand
ATCCATGCCAAATGTAATTCAGTATTTCTGTATTGAAGCTGACAATCAATAATACTAACGTTAAGACATACTTTATCTTTTCTGCCAGTGCAAAACGACTGCTGAAAAGATAAATAAAAAACAGAAATAATACAAAGATTCCGCAGTACAAGTTCACACCGCCGTCATCTACCTGATTATTAATAGGCACCGTTCCAATCAGGTGTGCCTGAAGAATATTCCAATACGATCCATACTGGTCCCAGCCCGGCAGTGTACGCTTTGCAGAAGCGGTCTGCATAATCCCCTTATATGCCGGCATCAGTACCACCGCTGCCAGACCTCCGGCAAGCAGAGAGCTTACCGCAAACATCCATGCGGTCCGCCCCACCTGACGAAAGCTTTTGTAATGGTAAAAAACTGCCCATATTACAAGGAATATGCAAATCATAAAGCCAATGTAATAATTACAAAGCAACGCATAAAACAGGGTCAGAATATATAATCTTGCATCCTTTTTTTCCACCAGATAGTCAAAACCCAGAATAATCAACGGAAAGATAAAGATACTATCCATCCACATAACATTCCAGTAATACCCCACCACAAAATTCGACATGGAGTAGGCTACCGCCAGGGGAATCACCCCCGGATGCCGGTATTTCACTCCGCTTCGATGTAAAGCAGCATAGGCAAAGGTCCAGCCGCACAGTACAATCTTAAGACTTACGATCAGACTGACGGCTGTATTTAACTGTGCCTTTGGAAACAGTAAAATCAACAAATTCAAAGGACTTGACAGATAATATGCCCACAGGGACAGGAAGTTGGTCCCCATTCCTTCCTGAAAGGAATAGAACAAGCTTCCTCCTGTCTTTAATTTTTCATAGTAATCTGAGAAAAAGGGCATATACTGGTGCAGGCCGTCCACCATAATCAGGGAGCGGCCTCCCGGCCCGATTTCGCCAATAATCCACACGCCAAGCATAATCAGCGCCGGAAGCCCTGTAGACAATATATATATATAATATTTATTCCATATGTCCTTCACATGCTGTTTCATAATTAATATTTTTAACTCCCAAAATTATTTTCCTTCCATACCTGCCAGAAGATAAACCAATGGTGAATTCCAGTATATGGTTATCTCATTACAAGAATAACTCTGTACGTTATCTGCATAGCAGGCCGCATTCGGCTTATCGCTTAAGGTTGCTGCCGCATACGGATCCTCCAAGTCAGAATTCGGGCCACCGACTAACATGCCTCCCATAGCCTCTCCTACCGCTTCGGATGGACGATGATGCGGATCCTCCGGTGACAAAGTTCCAAAGCCGGTCACAAAGCAATAAGAATTGGTATTTGTACCCAGCAGATAATCCAACTGCCGTCCTGCTGCCCTCCGGTATTTCTCATCCTGTGACAACTGATTTGCCATTAAGAGCAGCATACCCTTATTTGCTACCACCATATTGCTGCCCCAGCAGTAATCATCTTCTCCAATGGCAACACCATAAGCATCCTCTTCGGTGCATTTCATGGCTTCATCTGCCATTTGATAAAAATGTTTCTCCAATTCCGGCAAATAATTATCCGACATTGCACGAGCCTCACCGGTGGTCAAATATGCATAGATTCCATACATTCCCACACTCTGCCAGCCTAAGTCACCACCAATATCTTTCAATGCATAATCTGCCCTTAAGGCATCGCTATACTTGCTGTCCCCGGTCGTCTTATATAATTCTGCCAATGCCCAGTACCGTTCATCCGTATCCTGAGAGTCTCCATATTCACCGGTTGAAATAGAGGAAGGATTCCGGAATCCGGTCTTATCACTTGGGGTCTGATCCAAATATGCCTGAGCCTGCTCTGCTGCTGCCAGACAGGTCTGACTATAATTGGCATCAAACTCCTTGAATACTCTGGCTGCCATTGCCATAGCTGCAGCAAAATCTGCCGTTGCCGTAGTGGAAATCGGTGCCAGTACCAACTGCTCTGTCTCCTCCTCCGGCATAACACTGCCCGGGAAATTCTCACAGGTAATCTTGTGGTAAACGCCGCCGGTTGCCGAATCCTGCATCTGCAGCATCCAGTCTAATTCATATTTTACTTCATCTAAAATATCCGGTATTCCATTACCGCTTTCCGGGATGCCTGCATCATCTCCGAATTGGTCACCGTAGACCTCATATGCCAGCATCAAATCTGCCACTGCCTTAGCTGCTGCTACTGTATACCGTCCGTAGTCTCCGGCATCATGCCAGCCGCCAGTGATAGTAACAGTACTGCCATTCTCTCCATAAATCTCTGCTTCCCCTGTATGACATGCTTCATGTCCAAAGATATCATCCGTTACAGCTTCTCCACAGCGCTGAAGATAGAACATCCGCATGGTACTGTCTGCCAACTCTTCATAAACATCATCATTGACCCGGAACTCAAAGGATTCCCCAAATCCTTCTGTTACCAACTTATAAGTGCCTGCATCTGTTACTTCTGAAAAGTCCGCAATTGCAGTCTGCTCTCCGGAGGCCGCATTCTCCTTTGCCGGTTCCAGCTCACCGGTCAATACGACTGCATCCGTTTCAACATTTACTACATCAAAGCTTCCGCTTATATCCGTTCCCAGCTCTGCCCGTACTACTGCCTTTTTCTCTGCATTCGGCAGATACCCTACCTGGTTTACATTAATAGCCGGTGTTTCATCACCACTGCCGGAAGAAACCTTTCCGGAGTCATCTGTTAGATACAAGGCAAAATTATCAAAATATACACTATGGGCTCCCATGTCCTCCGGGCTGCCCTCTGACATTCCCATGTTAACACAAAGTCTTGGTGCCGGGTCTGAGGCTTCCTCCATGGTAAAGGATGCGATTACATGCTGAACCTCTTCATTGACGGTAATCAAATCACTGACATAGGCATGATAATCTCCGCCATTCAACTGAAGCCGCCATTCCAGAGTACGTTCAATGGTGGCATGTACATCAAAAGAAAACTCATATACGCATCCCTTGTCCAGAGAAAATCCGTCATAATAAGGCTGGACTGCATAGTCCAGGGTGCCGGGATCTGATACTGCAATCTCCATCTCCCCCTCTGCCGTTACGGCCTGGGTGGCATCCGCACCGTTCAGATATATCATCCAGTTGGTTAAGCCGTCACTAAAATCACCGTTCTGTATCATATTTTCCAGTCCGGCATTCCCGTTTGTCTCTGTTGATCCCCCGTCGGATGTATCCTCCGTATCATTTTGCCTCCCGCAGCCTGCCATGGAACATACCATCATTGCTGCCAGTGCTGCTGCAAGCAGTCTCTTGCCTTTTTTCATGCTTCTTTCCTCCATTTCTTGTACTAAATTGCATTTTATATATTATCTTTTCGGGTCGGAATCGTCACTCAGATACCGAAGTACTTCTTCATAAACCATACTGCCTCCAAACAAGTCTAAGGCACTTCCTATGGTGACATCCAGTTGATTCCTGCCCAGCTCCTTTAACTGCCTTAAGTCCTCAAAAGAACCTACCCCTCCTGCATAGGTAACAGGAAGTCCTGACCAGGCTCCCAGCAGCTCTGCCAAAGGCGCTTCAATCCCCTTTGCCTTTCCCTCTGCATCTACGGCATGGATAAGAAATTCGTCACAATATGCAGATAGCTGGTCTAATAAGTCTATGGTTACTGCTTCCTCCGTAAACTTCTGCCAGCGGTCCGTTACTATGTAATAGGTATCCTCCCGCTTCCGACAGGATAAATCCAGCACCAGATGCTCTTTCCCCACCAGTCTTACCAGCTCCTTCAGACGGTCGTAATGAATTCTCCCATCCTGAAATACATACGAGGTAACAATCACATGGGAGGCTCCCATATCCAGAAATGACCCGGCATTCCCGCTGTTCATACCGCCGCCGATCTGCAGACCGCCGGGGTATTCTAAAAGGGCAAGCTTCGCCTGCTCCACATCTGCTTCATAATATTCGGAGCCTGCCGGATTCAGAAGAATAATATGTCCGCCTTTGATACCACTGTCCCGATACAGCCTTGCATAAAAGCCTGCATCCTGCTCTGAAACAAAGTTCTCTTCTGCATGATTGTTCCGGTCTGCCAGACTCCCCCCTACGATTTGCTTTACTTTGCCGTTGTGAATATCAATGCACGGTCTGAAATTCATGTTATTTTCTCCTGATTGATTAAAAGATACAAGTAGTGATATTTTATCATAGGACACTATGGTTTTCAAGAAAAGAGAATGATAGAATTTATGAAGATTATATCCTTCCTATGTATTGTAGATTCTGTGGAACTTGTAAATGGTTCTACAATCCTCGGATTATATTTAAGTAATCCTGTCTCTGGTCTGCAACTGCATAAATGATTACTTCTTTTTTGCTTTTGTTGACCTTATAAAATACCAAATCTTTCTCAAGAATCAACACTTTGTATCCCTGCCGCTTTAACACAAGATATTTGGGCTCTATTCCAATATTCGGATTATCTCCCAAAGCAAAAATACTTTTTTCTAAATCATCAAGTTTTTTCAATGCCACATCATTACCAAACTTTTCTGCAACATATAAAATGATATTTCTGATTTGTGAATCAGCCACATCCGTTCGAATCACATTATATTTCAAATCTAACCCTCCTGCAGGATTTTTCTTAAATCATCAAAAGTTTCATCGACAGGAGCAACCCTTCCATTTTTCACATCATCTTCTGCCTCTGCAAGAATCTCCAGCAATTCTATCCTTGCCTTCATTCTCTTATATTCTTCATATGCTAATGAAACTGTATCACCTCTGCCATTAACCGTAATAATAACAACCTCGTTATCTTCCCTGCACTGTTTTGATATTTCATTATAGTGATTTCTCAAATCTGCTGACGGTCTAATTGTTTCCTTTAATGCAAGCATGTTAGCACCTCCATTCAATAGACATACTATATCATTATTTGTCTATGTCTTCAAGATACAATATTTATCATTGATTTTCCCCTTCATTAAATCTCAATATAATTATAATCAATATCCGTCTGATCCAACGCATCTGCCAGACGGTCACTTGCCGTAAAGAGAATCACCTGCTCTGCTCCATAGGAAGCCAGGCATTGCAGAACCGCCTCCAATCGCGCTTCATCATAGGCACCGAAGATATCATCCAGCAGCAGCGGCATTCCTGCCTGACTCATCTCCTCTGCTACTGCCAGCCGCACCGCCAGATAAATCTGCTCCAGAGTACCGGTACTTAAGAACTCTGCTCCCATGTACCGATTGTCCTTACACACCTTGATGTTCAACTGCTCATCCAGCTTCACATCCGTATACTGTCCCTTGGTGATACGGCTCACCATCTCTGATACCCGTCTGCTGATTCCCGGTCCATACTGGTCATATATATTGCCTGACAATTCCTGAATGGTATTCAAAGCCAAGTCAATTGCCTGTATCTCGAACTCTACTTTTGCCATCCGCTTCTTTACTTCTTCATAACGAAGCTGCAAATCCTGCTGCTTTGCATATTCCTTCAGAAGATCATTTTCCTGAACCTGCAGGTCTGCCAGCTTCCGGCTGTACTCCAGCACCCGGGCTGTACCTTCTTCCCCTGTCTTTGCACCTGCCTTTTTTTCCTGTCTTCCAGACGAGATTCCTTCAGAAGATGTATGTCCGGAATCAGAAGAATCCTTTTTCTTCTTATTCTGAGTCTTAACCCTGTTCATAACCCATAGATACAAAGAAATTACCAATGCAATTACACATAACCAGCCCTTATAATAAAGAGAAACCGGCAATAGAAAAATCAATAGTAATACCAAAGCCGCAACCCCAAAAACCAGCAGCAGCTTAATAAAGCTCATAATCTGCCGAAGCTGAGGGTCCAGTTGCTTTTTTTCCTCCCGGCTCATATGGAACAAAGAAGTCTTCTCTCTTTTTTCTTCCTTCTGCTCCTGCCCCTTCTCCTCTGAAGAATCCTGCTGCACCTGTTCACTCTGTCCGGATATGTGAACCAGCTTTTCCTCCAGTTCATCCCGCTCTCTTCCGATC
>JAIECC010000186.1 GCA_029068665.1 Lachnospiraceae bacterium | reverse complement strand
ACATAACCTGTATCAGGATATTAACAATCGGTTTCCGGATTCCCCATATGTAACAACATCTTTTCAGTAGATCTTGCGCATACCAGAATATGAACTGGTAAAAATAATATATAGAAATGATATACAAAAGAGAAACTCGTAAGGGTTTCTCTTTTTGTTTGCGAGCAGGGAACTGCCTGCCTGTGATTAGCAACGAGCCAAAGGAGATTAGGAGGTTTGTATGGAATATGATTTGAAATTAGAACAGGACTGGTTATGGATTGGTCTGCCGACGGAAATCGACCATTTTCAGGCGGAACAGATTCGAAAGGCCGTAAAAGAAAAAATGCAGGAGGGATATATAAAATATGTGGTGTTTGATTTTGGAAAAACCAGTCTGATGGACAGCTCCGGTATTGGACTGATTGCGGGACGATATCGGGAACTGGCAATCCGGGGTGGACAGGTTTATGTCAGCAATGTCAATGAACGGATGAAAAAGGTATTGACCCTTTCCGGGTTGTATCGGATTGTAACACCCTGGGAGCAGGTTATGATTCCGGAGCAGAACCAGTAGAGGATAGAAATAAAAGAAGGCAGATATGCGGATAATAAGGAGGATATGATGAGTAACACCAATGAAATGTTAGTAGAATTTGATGCTGTCGGAGAAAATGAAGGCTTTGCCAGAGTGGTAATTGCAGCCTTTGTTGCACGCTTAAATCCAACCCTTGAGGAATTGGGAGATATTAAAGTTGCGGTATCTGAGGCAGTAACCAATGCAATTATTCACGGATATGAGGGGACCACAGGGAAAATTCGGATTACGGCTCAGTTAGAGGGAGCAGTACTGACCATAAAGATAACAGATTTTGGCAGGGGAATTGCAGATGTAGATAAGGCCATGGAACCGCTGTTTACAACAAAGCCGGAGGAGGAACGTTCCGGTATGGGATTTTCATTTATGGAAGCATTCACAGATGAGCTTCAGGTGGTGTCCGGGCTGGGGGAAGGAACGACGGTTACAATGACGAAGACGATGGGAGTGCAGGATGGACAGGACAATTGAATTGATCAAGCGTGCCAAAGAAGGAGATCAGGAAGCACGAAATCAGGTGGCATCTGAAAATCTGGGTCTGGTATGGAGTGTGGTACGCCGGTTTACAGGGCGGGGACATGACTTAGAGGATTTATATCAGATTGGCTGTATCGGACTTTTAAAATGCATTGATAAGTTTGAATTGTCCTATGATGTAAAGTTCTCAACATATGCCGTACCGATGATCATGGGGGAAATCAAGCGTTTTCTTCGGGATGATGGTATGGTAAAGGTCAGCCGGTCCTTAAAAGAAACGGCATACAAGGTATATGTGACCAGAGAGCGGATGGTAAATGAAAAAGGAATGGAACCTACACTGGAGGAACTCGCCAGTTGTCTGGATATTGATAAGGAGGATATCGTTGTGGCCCTGGAAGCAAGCTCTGAGGTAGAATCTATATATAAAACAATCTACCAAAATGATGGTAATTCCATTTACCTGATTGATAAATTAATGAGTGCAGAGGATGAAAGTCAAAAGGCTGTGAATCAACTGGCATTAGAAGAACTTATGTCCGGTCTGGATGAAAAAGAACGGGCCATTATTACCATGCGTTATTTTGAGGACAAGACCCAGACGGAAATTGCAAAAGTAATGAATATTTCACAGGTTCAGGTATCCCGTATTGAAAAAAAGGTGCTTTTGAAAATGAGAGAACAGATGTATCATGGAAAAAGTTGCTAATGAAAGATCTTCATAGAATTCTTTCTGCTGGAAATACTACCATGGAAAGCAGCTTCCAAGTTTATATAACGCTCTATGGAAGCAAAGAGAAGAAGGAGTGAAGGTTATGGAAGGAAAACGCTATCGTTGGCTGTGGTGGATTTTGGCAGCAGCAGTATTGGCAGTAATTATCTGGTATGCGGTTGTTCAAAATCAGACAGAGGATCATATGGACGGTACTCTTGTATGGAATCCGGCAGATACATTTTTTGCAAGCAATCGCAATTATTGTCATTTAACAACGATTACCAAACCTCCATTTTACAGTGAGGGAGGTTTATATCCATGTCAGAAACCATTTATTTAAATGTACAGCAAAGCTCTGCCATACAGCGTCCGGTGGTGCGGATTGATGATGTGGCGGAGGTGTTCTGTGAAAATAAAAGTGTAAAAAATCAGGTACAAAAAATCGTTATAACGGAATTTAAGTCTGACAAAGAATTCAAACAGGTATTTTCTACCTGTTTGTTAATTCAGATGATTACCGCAGCCGTACCCAACTGTCAGGTAGTCAGTATTGGAGAAACAGATTTTATTGTGTATTATAAGCCGGTAGGAAAGCAGTCTGCTTGGAAGGACTGGCTGAAAGGAAGTATTGTCTGTCTCCTGGCATTTTTCGGTGCTGCATTTTCCATTATGACATTTAATACCGATGTAACCACACCGGAGTTGTTTGATCAGTTATATGAATTGTTTACCGGAAATCCGGCAAAGGGACCGGGAGTTCTACAGCTTGCTTATTCCGTAGGACTGTTTTTTGGTGTCATTTTGTTCTTTAATCATGGAGCCAGGTATAAGCTAACCAATGATCCAACCCCACTGCAGGTACAGATGCGCCAGTACGAGCAGGATGTAAATCAGGCATTTATTTTAGATGCAGAGCGGAATCAGGAGAGTAAGGATGTGGATTAAATATATACTGATGGCCATCATTGGTCTGGCAGCAGGAGGTGTCATAGCAGGCGCATATGTGGCATTTATTGCTTCCCTTGGAGTTTATACCAGATTAGAGGGATGGGCAAAAACAGGGAAAAAGACCTTACGAATCGAAACTTTAATTTTGCTTGGAACGACTCTTGGAAATCTGATGACGCTATATGAAATTCCCATTCCGGTGGGACAAGTGGGTTTGGCAGTCTGCGGTTTGTTTTTTGGTATGTTTACCGGCTGTCTGGCTGCCGCCCTTGCGGATGTGGTAAAGCTGTTTCCTATCCTGTGCCGCAGAGTCGGGCTGAGAAAAGGATTGCCTTATATTATAGCGGCGGTTGGGATTGGCAAGGCAGTGGGAAACTGGCTTCAGTTCTTCTGCCTGAAAAGTCCGCAATGATCGATAGAAGAATAAGTACAATTCGGAAAATAAAAACGTATGTAAGGAGGTGAGGGATATATGCAGCAGGAACCCAGCAATCAGGAATATAATGAGTATGTGAAGCAGGTAACCCCCAAGCATAATTGTGCATTGAACTGCCTGAAAGCATTTCTGGTGGGAGGTATCATCTGCACCATTGGTGAGGGAATCAGTCAGGTATTGCAAAATCAGTTCAGTTTGGGAAAGGATGACGCAGGAAGCTATGTATCTATGTTTCTGGTAGCCCTTAGCGTTATTTTTACCGGATTTAACCTGTATGGTTCCATTGCCAAGTTCGGTGGTGCCGGTGCATTGGTTCCGATTACCGGATTTGCAAATTCTGTAGCGGCACCATGCATTGAATATCAGAAGGAAGGGCAGGTATTCGGTATCGGTGTAAAGGTATTTACCATTGCCGGACCGGTTATCTTATATGGAATCTTTACCAGCTTTATATTGGGCTTGATTTATTGGTCCGGTGGAATGTTCGGCTGGTGGTAGAAGGATTGATGATTTTGAAAATAGACAGACAGGGAAGCAGTTGTGGAATGCATCTGTTTCTATGTCTGTTTTTTGATATGTCAACCGGTGGTGTACAAAAGAACAACCATGGCTGGTTGCTATTTTCATGTAAATATAGTAAAGTAGTAGAGTCAATAGGGGAAATCGAAGGTGTATAAAAAAAGAAGTTGACTTCGTACAGAGATTACGTTATAATTTAATAGTTGTTTATAAAAAGAAAGCAGAGTATCCACTCTCACCTTAGCGCAAGGGCGACTCGGGTTTATAAGAAAGAGCAATGTAAATGGGCTTTTTATGTGGTGGATAGCTATGCAATCCACTTTTTTTGTATGTTGAAATATTATTGGAGGTGTACTACTATTAGCGATTTAATGATTAACGAACAAATCAGAGACAAAGAAGTACGTGTGATTGGTGAAGATGGTGAACAGCTTGGAATTATGTCATCCAAAGATGCATTAAAGCTTGCCAAGGAAGCGGAGTTGGATTTAATTAAAATTGCACCGACAGCTAAGCCGCCAGTATGCAAGATTGTGGATTATGGTAAATACCGTTATGAGCAGGTACGAAAAGAAAAAGAAGCAAAGAAAAAGCAAAAGACCATTGACATTAAGGAAATCCGTTTCTCGCCTAATATCGATACCAATGATTTAAATACGAAGATCAATCAGGCACGGAAGTTCCTGACAAAGGGAGACAAGGTGAAGGTTTCCATTCGATTCCGGGGAAGAGAACTGGCACATACGGAGATTGGTATTGATATCCTGAATAACTTTGCGGAAAAGTTAGAAGATGTTGCAGTAGTAGAAAAGCCGGCAAAGGTAGAAGGAAGAAGTATGGTAATGTTTTTAGCTGAAAAACGTTAAATTCAAATAGACGATATATGAAGGAGGAAGTAACATGCCAAAATTAAAGACAAAGAAAGCAGCAGCAAAGCGCTTCAAGAAAACAGGAACTGGTAAACTTAAGAGAATGAAGGCATATAAGAGCCACATCTTAACAAAGAAGACAACTAAGAGAAAGAGAAATCTTAGAAAGGCAACCATGACGGATGCAACCAATGTTAAGACAATGAAGAAGATTTTACCATATATCTAGGATAGGAGGAAGCGGGAATGGCAAGAGTAAAAGGCGGTATGAACGCTAAGAAAAAGCATAATCGGGTATTAAAGCTGGCTAAGGGCTATAGAGGAGCCAGATCCAAACAGTATAGAGTAGCGAAGCAGTCTGTCATGAGAGGTTTGACTTCCTCTTACGCCGGACGTAAGCAGAGAAAGAGACAATTCAGACAGTTATGGATTGCTCGTATCAATGCTGCTGCAAGAATGAATGGTATCTCCTATAGCAAGCTTATGCATGGTTTAAAGACTGCCGGAGTTGACATTAATAGAAAGATGCTTTCTGAAATGGCAATCAGTGATGCAGATGGTTTTGCAAAATTAGTTGATGTTGCAAAGGCAAACATCTAATATAGAATTTAAATGGATGGAAATTCCCAGAACAGAAATGTTTTGGGAATTTTTTGATTTGGTAGTATTTTGACATGCCTCTATTGTATACTCAACCCAGGAAGCAGAGAAAATATTAGTATACAATATTTATGTATTTTGAATGAGCAGGAATGGGGGTATACGTATGACAGGCAGAAATAAGAAAACAATATTCGGGCTCCTTAGCATGGCAGCAATGATTTTCATATTAAACGGCTGCCAGAGAAGCACAGGCATGAATTTGAATCAACTCCATACATTGGTATCCGAGGAAACAAAGGGAGTTGCGGATTTATGGAAGACACGGGATTTGACATTGGAAGCATTTCAGGTGGCTGAGGATACCATACATTTAAGAATTGATGAAACGACCAGAATTGAATTAAAAATGGAAGATTCACAATCCGCTTTATATGGATTCGTATTTTCCTCTTCCGATGAGAAAGTCTGTAAAGTAACACAGGATGGAACGGTTCTTGGCGTGGGTCCGGGTGATGCCAGCATTACGATAGAAGAGCGTTTCAGCGACTGGAAGAAGGAAATTACGGTTCGAGTAGAGGAGGGGCATTTTCAAGAAATATTGCTTTCTTCTGAAGAGGTAAGCCTGAAGGTCGGGGAAGAGACCATGGTGCAGGCAACTGTAGTTCCAGGAGATACAGAAGAGACTGAGATTCTATGGAGCAGTAATGATGAGTCGGTTGCTGTAGTCAGTCAGAAAGGTAGTATAAAAGCCATAGCGCAAGGCGAATGTGTGATTACGGCAACTCTGCAAAGCGATGACAGGATAAAGGCAGAACTGCGGGTACAGGTGTTAAATCCGGCGGCGAATGGGAATTCAAATCAAGGGACCGGAAATACAAATTCCGGCATAAATGAAAACTCCAATGGTGGAACAGGAGGGAATAGCGGCAGTGGGAATCCGGGCAGTATTCCGGGACAGACTGGAAATAGTAATTCCGGAGTAGAGAATTCCGGAGCCGGAGAGACAGGAACGGTGTCTAATGCGTATTATGTGGACTCTTACGCGGAACAGGTACTGGGAATCGTAAATGCAAGACGGGCAGAAGCAGGATTGTCACCACTGACCATGAATTATACTCTGGTATCCGCGGCTAAGGTACGGGCAGCAGAAATCGTACAAAGTTTTTCTCATACCAGACCCAATGGCACCAGTTGTTTTACAGCATGGGATGAAGCAGGTGTTGGTTATTCCGGTGCCGGAGAGAATATAGCCGGCGGTCAGTGGTCAGCGGAGTCTGCTATGAATGCCTGGATGAATTCTGAAGGACATCGTGCAAATATTCTGAACGGAAGCTTTACACAGATTGGAATTGCCTGTTATTATGACCCGGATTCCCCATATGGATATTACTGGGTACAGTGCTTTATTTATTAGAGAAATATTAAGGAAGTATTTAGAATAATATTTCTAGATACTTCTTTTTATTTATTCTACGCTGATATGAAGCAATATAAATGAGTTTATGCTAATAGTCAAAGAAGTAATTTTTACCTTGAAATCATCAATTCAACTGTTGTTAATTATCCCTACATACATTCCGATGAGTTAGTAATGATTCAATCATATATCCAAGTGTTGTCAGATCAGCAGAAAGCATTTCCAGCTCCTTTTCGTCAAGACATTTTGCAAGCTGACAGGCTATGGTTGACAGGAGGTAGAGATTTTGACAATTGTTTTTCATGATTAGTTCCTATGGATAGGTTTTATATATTATATGTAAGGAGGTATAAAAAGTGAGGTATGAGCTATGGGAAATAAAACAAACTGGAAAAACAGAAGTATCTCTGCCTTTTAATTATTTAGTTGTAACACATGTATTGTAATCATACATTACAAATCTCAAGTAAAAGCATATTGACAAATAGAATGAGATTCAGTATACTAATTAAGTTGTGTGATGCACACATGCGGAAGTGTCGGAACTGGCAGACGAGCAAGACTAAGGATCTTGTGGCAGCAATGTCGTGTGGGTTCAAGTCCCATCTTCCGCATTAAAAAACTAATTTCGTGTGTGATGCGCAGAAG
>JAIECC010000185.1 GCA_029068665.1 Lachnospiraceae bacterium | reverse complement strand
ATATTACTGTAATTAAGACAAAGGATTATATTCAGAATCCCAAACCCAATGGCTATCGCAGTCTGCATTTGATTCTGGAGGTACCGGTCTTTTTGTCTGACCGGAAGCAGACCATGAAGGTAGAGGTTCAGATTCGTACTATTGCCATGGATTTCTGGGCCAGTCTGGACCATCAGCTCCGTTATAAAAAAAGTTTAAAAAATGCAGAGAAAATCTCTGCTGAATTAAAGGAATGCGCAGATACTATTTCTGCTACAGACCAGAAAATGCAAAATATCAAGTATCAAATTTATGGATATTAATATGTATGAATATTTTATCCTTCCCGGAAGAATACTATTCCTAGAAGGAGGTAGATATCATGAACAATAAAGTATTAGACAGCATTGCTCTTACCATTGCGATCATCGGTGCCATCAACTGGGGCCTCATTGGCTTCTTCAGCTTCGATCTGGTTGCATTTATCTGCGGAAATATGTCCTGGATTTCCAGAATCATTTACGCACTTGTGGGATTATCCGGTTTATACCTGATTACCTTCTACATGTATGTAAGTTCCGTGTCAGAACAGCATTAGTCATTAAATACGACGTCGTATGGAATGATAAACAAGGGCTGTACACAAACATTTGGTTTGTGTACAGCCCTCTTTTTATTTTAAAAATCCATTGATGATCTGCTCCTCTGCTTCCTGTTCCGTCAGTCCCAGAGTCATAAGCTTAATCAGCTGCTCTCCTGCAATCTTGCCAATGGCTGCTTCATGAATCAGACTTGCATCAATATGATTGGCTGTTAACTGCGGCTTTGCCGTTACCTTCGCCTGATCCATAATGATAGCATCACATTCCGTATGACCGGAACAGGCGGCATTCCCATTGATTCCGGATTGGAAGTACTGGGTAGATGCATCCCTGGCTACAGACCGGGAGGAAACACTGGCGCTGCTGCCTTCTCCATTCAGGTCAACCGTGAAATTCGTTTCTGCATGCTGGGTTCCATGGGTCATGATTTTTTCCTTTACCACTAAAGTACCACCGGCAGCCACATCACCTTCCGTATTTCGAATGGTAGAATCCACACCCTTGATCTGTACCGTTACCATTTCCAGATAGGCTCCTTCTCCAACGTGTACAACGGTAGTGGGATTTAATATCCGCTTTCCGGTTCCCTCTCCTTCCCCATAATGCTTTTCGATATAGCGCACCTTTGCATTCTTTTCTACATAGAAGGTATGGATGCCATCATGTTCGGAAGTATCCACACCACAGTTGTGAATCCCACAGCCTGCTACAATGGTCACATCTGCATCCTCTCCAATATAAAAGTCATTATATACCATGTCCTTTAATCCGCTTTCGCTGAGCACTACAGGAATATGCACACTTTCATTCTTGGTTCCGGGACGGATAACAATATCGATTCCGGGCTTATCCTCCTTGGTGACGATATCAATGTTGGCAGTGGTATTCCTGCCAGCCAATTTACCATTGGCACGAATGTTATAAGCCCCTTCCGGAACAGAATGGATATCGGCAATCTGCTCTAATAAGGTCTGTTGTATCTGATCCAAAGCTATCCCTCCTATACGAGTTTATCCATTAATGTCTTACATGCAGCACCGGTTTTATTTAATAAGCCGGGGAGAATTTCCTCCCTGGTTCCGGTTTGTGTGATTTCACCATCGGAAACCACAACAATCTTATCTGCAATACTCAATATCCGTTCCTGATGAGAAATAATCAGGATGGAGCCGTTGATTTTTTGATACATTTCTTCAAATACCTGAATCAGGTTTTGAAAGCTCCAAAGGTCAATTCCTGCTTCCGGTTCATCAAAGATGGTGAACTTTGCAGCTCTGGCAATGGTCATGGCAATCTCAATCCGTTTTAATTCGCCGCCGGAAAGACTGTCATTGACCTCCCGATTGATATAATCCTTGGCACATAATCCTACCTCTGCCAGATAGTTACAGGCTTCTGTAACACCAATCTGCTTTCCTGAGGCAAGTGTAATCAAATCCCGGACGGTAATTCCCTTGAACTTTACCGGCTGCTGAAATGCATAGCTAATCCCTTTTCTGGCCCGTTCTGTTATACTGCAGCCGGTGATATCCTCACCGTCTAACAGGATTTGACCGGACGTAGGGGTTACAATACCGGCAATCAGCTTGGCTAGGGTGGACTTGCCGCCACCGTTGGGTCCTGTAATGGCAACAAATCGTTCTTCAATTGTGAGATTAATATTCTTTAATATATCCAACTGGTTATCTTCTACCTGATAACTAATATTTCTTAATTCCAGCATCTGCTTATCCTTTCCTGCGTTCCGCACTGGTATTATGAATTTCGGTCCTCTATGTCACAAAACTCTTTATGAACACCTACAAACTTATAGGCAGGACGAATAATCTTTCCATTATTTACCAATTCCTCCAGCCGATGAGCACTCCAGCCGGAAATACCGGAAATGGCAAAAATCGGTGTAAATAATTCCTCCGGAATCCCCAGCATGGTATAAAC
>JAIECC010000184.1 GCA_029068665.1 Lachnospiraceae bacterium | reverse complement strand
CTTAATTACTTTAGTTAAAATAATACAACATTTTATATTTTATTTCAATACATATATGTAAAAATGTAATTTCATTTCTTTCTGATTAATTATTTTTCCAATTCTAAATACAGATATTCCATCGCCTCACCTGCATCACATTCAATATCCGGTTCCACCAAAATATCATCCGTTTCCCTATCTGCCCGGAAGAATTCCTTTGTGGATACCTGAACATAAAGACCGGAATTCGGCAGTCGGAAAATAGCGATATCACCATAGCCGGAAGGTGTATTTCCTGGTGCTTCCCCAATCAGGACTCCCAACTGATTATCCTTTATATATTCTGCAAACATCATAGCAGAGCTAAAGCTTCCACTGGAGGTCAGCAAATATAACCTGCCCCGGAATGTCAGGTCCGTATAACGCTGATTCTGATTTATGCCGCTTCCAAAAGAAGGATTAAATATTCCCAATCTCCAGTTGCAGGTATCCACCTGATAGGTATCCACATCCAGATAGCGGATAAACTCATTTACCACCATGGAATTCCCTCCGCCATTGTCCCGGATATCTACTGCCACATTTTCTATTCCCTGCTCCCTTACCTCTGTAAACATATCCTGCAGGCAGCGGCAATACTCATTATTATAATTACACTCCTCCAGAGTCAGAATAGCCAGACTCCACTCCGGGTCTATGGTATAGGATACAAAGGAATCCTCTTCCTCTGATGTATCTTCTATTTGATTTAGCTCCATGTATTCCTCATAGGTCACAAAATCACTTTCGTAGTATGTAACGGTATCCCGCACTCCTTCCGGACTTTCATAAGTATAAGCAATTCCTTCATCCACAGGAATTCCAAGGAAGTATAAACCCTCCAACGTAGACAGCTCCGACTTTAGCTGCAGAATCCCCCAGCTTTCTACCTCATAGCAATACAGGTCTGATTTTTCTTCCAGCAGTTGACTTAGCTCCATTCCATTCACCGCAGCTAACGTGTCCCCTGTATCTCTTCTTGCCTTGATATATTTCAAATAATGTTCATTTCCATAATAAGAGTTAGGGTAAGCACAGGTATGTCCATCCCCTAATACAGAAAGGATGTTCTGACATTTTTGCCATACAAGAGTAGCATCAATTTGCTCTGCCTGCTGTAATTCTTCGATTGCCTTCTCATACCTCTGCTGAACCTCAGTGGGTATCCCATTTATAAATAATGGATGATCCCTTTTTACACAATCCAGACAATACTCCAAATCTTCCTTTGCCTGTTCATAAGTCAGCACTGTATCATAGGATTCTGAGTAAGGAAAACCACGAAAATTACAACTATTCCAGTATGGATTGCAATAGGTACCAAAAAGGGAGATTCCAATGGTCAGAATCAGAAGTATACTGAGAATGGATTTTGACAGCCATTTCCCTCTTCCCTTCAGGAAAAATACAATCAAAGCACCTGCTGTCAGGCTGTCAAAAATCAGAGACACCCATTCCGGCATGGCAAACAGGTACAGATTCATCGGAATTAAAGCCAGTGCCAGCAGATTCACTATGATACATATAATCAGATATCGCTTTTTCATAATTCCATCCCTTCACTTCTTCATTTGTTACAATCTTTCACCATTTTAAATAAATCCAATAAAAAGTCAAGATTAATTCCTTCGTCCGTTCACACATCAAGCAGCACATCAAACAATGACATATCCTGCCTCTGCCAGGACCTCTAACGCCCTTGCATATTGGTCTGATTTTGTTAATATGTAATCCGTATTATAGGTAGAAACAGCGAAGATTCCAATTTCATGCTCCGCTAATATTGTGGTGATTTTCGACAAAATACCTACCAGTGAAAAGTCTAATACCCCCTGTATCCGAAAAGCCTTCCATCCATCCTCCCGCTCCACAGTCTCTGCCGGAACGTATTTTGTGGAACAAACCAGAGAAAGTTCTTCATCTGTTTTTCCCACAAAGCAGAAGGTATCCTCCCAATTCACTACTGATATGTCATTGATTTTACATACAGAAAGCTCCTGTTGTATTTTTTCTAATTTCATCTCTTTCTCCTTTTGGAATTCTTTTTATAATTGTGCTACTAATTAAAAAATCTGTCAAACCAAATCTTCCCCTTATCCTCATACAACTTAAAAACCTCTGCCCATCTTCATGAACAGAGGTTTCCTGCTTAACATTATAAAACAAAAATCAGATTAATATCCCATTTGTGACATTGCAGACATGACACCTATAGCAGAACTAATAATGGTTGCTATAAGGAAAATTGCACTCAGAATAATACCTATAATTGCAAATGTTTTTCCACCCTTCTTCATTCCCAGACAGCCCAGAACAATACCTGTGATAGTTACCGGATAACCAAAAAGCGGAATACACCATGCAATAATACCACAGCAGCCTAATACTAACGAAGCAATGGACATTCCCTTCTTCTCTTCCTGTGGTACATTGTAGTTCATTTCATCACTCATAACTCTCTCCTCCATATCATAAAAGTAATTTCATAATACAATAATC
>JAIECC010000183.1 GCA_029068665.1 Lachnospiraceae bacterium | reverse complement strand
TTCCTGAAAGCACCCAGCCAGGCTGCCGCCAAAATCAAGTGCTCCGTAATTTGTTAGGAGGCATTTGACTTTCACGCATAATGACCAGCTTGGCATCCTCACCGTTCCGCCACTCGATTGACAGCTCCTGAATATTCATGATCTTATTGACACTTTGAATATAACTCTGCCATTTAATATCTCCAATGGGCTGAATCCCTTCTCTTGTATAAGTCGGAGTCGGAACTGATAAAAACGCCCGGCTGTCAGTTCCTGTTACATCCCTGCCAAACAGGTTCTCCATTGCTTCATTGGCAAACAAAACCTTACCGGTCTGATTGTCCTTAATAAACACGCATTCAGAAACAAAATTATATGCATTTAACAATCCTTTATTCAAAAGATGCACCGTATCTGCGCTTCGGGTCCGTGCCAGAATCCCCTGTATAATATCCACCACATCCCTGCAATATGCAATCTCCCGATCCAGAAATACCCGCTTCTCCTGGCTGTTAAAGAACATACAGCCACATACTTCATCGTTTATAACAATTCCAAACATCATCATGGACCGGGATTGTGTCAAAGTTACCATTGTTTCCAACTGTAATCCATTTTCATCCTGTCCATAAACGATATACCCCCCATGAGAAATCACTTCACTGTTACAAGAGAACTCTGCCGCCTTCCAGCTCTGTTCCGGATACGTCTTATATAGCGCCTCCGGAGCCGCCCACTGTGCCACACAGTTGTAGGTATCCTGCATATGGTCATTAAAGTAAACCGCAATAGATGTCAGGTGCATCAGTTCACCGGTATTCTCAATGATTTCCTGCATTGTAGCCCTGGCATCATTGCGCATATGAGCAAACGCCCGGGCCAATATTAACTGCCCCTTTAATTCTTCACTCATAACCCGTTCTGCCAACCGGCTTCTTCTGGAATCCAATTCCAAATGGCGATTGTTAAACTCTGCTTTTAATACAACTTCCATCATTTTTTGGAAGGATTCAACAGAATTATGCATTCGGGAAACCGCCTCTTCATCAAAGGCGCAAATCAAACAGGCTGCCACGATTTCACCCTCAATGATTAACGGAATGACCCCTATCTGTTTTTCAAAATATCCACTTTCCAATTCCAGAATACAGAATCGTTTTCTTTCATCAAGGAGCCTTAATGCTTCCATGAGTTTTTCTTTATATTGAGGCCGCTCCAGCAAATCATAAAACTCTCCCAGATGAATCATAGGACCTGCGGGTTTCGTCAAAAGACCGCCGTTCTTTTTCATAACAACGGCATATAACTGATTATTCGTTGCAAAGGCTTCAATAAAATCCTGAACCTCTTCTTTCACTACAAGTTCTTCCAATAACCGTTCCGGGGCCTGTACCGGACTGCTTACTACATAATCCAGCTTTGCCTCCAGTTCCTTCTGATTATTCAGCAAATTTTGTTCATAGCTTTTTTCTTCCGTGGCATCACTCATCAATAATTCTACATCATACATAAAATCATCTATGGTCTTTACGGAAACACAGAATCTTATCCATCGTACCACACCATCTTCACCCAGGATTCTGCATTGGTTGCTGTAGTTATTAACCGGTATGCTCTGTGCATTCATCAGCACCTCCAGCATCATCTTCTGATCCTCCGGCAGAATATAATCAATAAACACCTTTCTTCCTTTGCGCAAATCCTCCACATCCAGACCAATATCCTCTGCATTGGCGGATACATACTTTAAGGTCCCTTTTTTATTGAAGAACCGTTCTACCAGTATAATACTGTTACTTTGCTCAATAACAGAGCGAAGATACTGATTTTCATCCTTTTCCAGTTTTTCATCTGTAATATCTGCCATTACGATTTCTGTACTCTCGATTTTTCCTATGGAATTACGAACAAAATGCACGTTACAGCGAACATAGCAGACCTTACGGCTTTCTGTTACCAGACGATACTCCATACAGTCGTCATTCACATTATCTTTATCGTGCTCTGCCAGATTTGCCAAAACAGCATCCAGATCATCCGGATGAATCAAATTCTTGAATTTCTGCTTTCCTAAGTAAAATTCTTCACAGGTATAACCATATCGATTGATGTTGCGACTGATATAATTGACTTTCACCTCTTCCTGCTCCTCAAAGCTCAAATGGGCAAAAATCACATGACTATTCTCAACAATCTGCTCCAGCATCCAGTTATTCATTCCCAGACCTGTCCTTTGTTCAAAAATGAGCATATACATAAGCTCACCATCTACTTCAAATTCATTGACAATTCCACTAATCGCAAATTCCCGTGTTTCGTTTGCAATAACCAGATGCTGCTCAGCAACTGCCTTCCGATCATGCAGCTGTGACCAAAAACGGCCGGAATCAGCCATAGTTTCAATACTTACAGTGATTTTCTGTGTCTTTTGGCCCAGCATCAATTTTGCTTCGTAATTCATAATCACAACTTCACCATCTGCAGCTTTAAAAGCGACCACAGGAAATTCAATTCGCTTTGCAAACTCTTCATAACAATTAAACCGCAGTTTTCCCATCTTATACTCACTCCTTTCAACTAAGGTAAAAACAGGCTGCCCCAGAACACCTACCGGGACAGCCTGACAAATCTGTACTATACATGTATAAAAGCGTCTTCGTAATCTAAGATTTCTTCGTCATCCGCTTCTAATTCTGTCTCTTTTACTTCTTTTTTGGCAGCTGTCCTTTCTTCACTGCGGAATTCCGAAAAGCCTGCCGTGGCAATCTCTCTTGTCTTCGTACATGCCATCGCCAGATTATCAATGGCAAGCATCATTTTTTCCATATGCACATTCACATCATCACACTGCTCCTGCATCCGCAGACGAATCATTGCTGCCTGCCGCTCTGCTTCCATCAGCATTTGTCTGCACTGCTCCTGAGTAACACCGGTCAGCTCCTCGCATTCTTCTCTTGTCCGTGCCATCTCCTGGTCCTGAGCCTGCCTGGTCCTGGTAAGCAGTTCTTCCCGTTCGGTTTCCGTCTGCTCAAGGATTCTTCTTCGTTCCTCCTCGACATTGGCAATCACCTGATCGGCCCGTTCCCTTGCTTCAATCAGTGTCTTGGAAATAGCCTCGTATTTTCCTGCATAAGAAGTCTCCTTCTCCCGCATCTCATCTAATTCCTGCTTCATGCTGGCATAATCACTGGTCTGTACATCTGCCTCATTCCGTACTTCAGCAACCACTGCTTCATACTGGGAGCGCATGGAATCCAGTTCAGCCTCCTGCATTTGCTTCAACTCCGCAAGTTCCTTCTCATAACCGGTCTTAAGACTTTCCAGAGAAGTCATCTGCTCTTCCTTCAGTTCTGCAATTGTTGCCTCGTATTCTGCCCTTATAGCCTCCACTGCAGCTTCCTGCTCTTCCTTCATCAGCGCCATCCGATTTTCATATTCCGTTTTCAAAGAAGTAGATGCGGTTTCCTGTTCCGCCTTCATGGCTGCCAATTGATTACCGCTATCCTGTCTGGCGGCTTCTGTCAACTGCTTTTGTTCCTCTATTTCTGAATTCAGTTTAATACATTCCGCAACCCGTTCATCCAGACGCTGCTGCAATTCAGCAATCTCTCCGATTTTTTCATCTACCGCCTGCTGCAGCTTTTCTTTTTCCGTAACCTGCAGCTCCAGCTGGCGTTTTACCGCATCATGCTGTTCAAAGGAGCTTTCCAATTCTAATTTCAGTTTTTCTATATCTTCACTGGCTGCTGTCTTCACCTGTTCCTTTGCAGTCTGCAGGGTTCGAACCGTCTCACTTAATTTACCAATGGTAGTCTTTAAATCTGCTATATCGTTCTGATGACTCCGATTGGTCTGCATTACATATTCATCAACAATTGCCTTATCATATCCCCCGAATGATACTGTTTTGAACATCTCATCCTTTGCCATAACCCGAACCTCCTTATAATTCACAAGTACCGTTCAATCCCG
>JAIECC010000182.1 GCA_029068665.1 Lachnospiraceae bacterium | reverse complement strand
TGGCTCCAATATCTTTAACCTTTTGATGGTCATTGTAATCTGTGCCGCAATCCAGGCCTTTGCAACAGATATGGAGATACTGCGGCGGGATATGCCCATGAATATTGCAGCCACCATTGTACTTCTGCTCTTTCTGCTGGATGGCAGGATCAGCCGGGTGGAGGGTATTTTCCTTCTGGTTGTGTTAGTGATTTATCTGGTGGTAGTGGTACGCTCTGCTCTGAGGAATCGGAACAAAAAGGAAGATACTGGTAAATCAGAGGATTCAGCACAGGAAAAGAAGCTGACAATGCCGATGATTATTCTTTTTATTGTGGGAGGAATGCTTGCCATTATCTGGGGTGGTGACCTGGTCGTAGATAACGCCCAGCGGATTGCCCTTTCCTTTGGTATGAGTCCTACGCTGGTAGGGCTGACCATTGTAGCTCTGGGTACTTCCCTGCCGGAGCTGGTTACCTCTATCGTTGCATCCAGAAAGGGAGAAAGCGGACTGGCTCTTGGTAATGCAGTAGGGTCCTGTCTGTTTAATATTTTGTTTATTTTAGGTATTTCCTCTGTACTTTCTCCGATTGTACCAACCGGTGAAAGTGTTATAGAAAGTATTACGGATACTGCCATTTTAGCAGGAATCTCCATCCTGATGCTGATTTTCAGTGCAACAGGCAAGAAGGTAAGCCGGGCAGAAGGTATTATCTATGTATGTCTCTATGGGGCATATATGGCGTTTGCGATTCTGCGATGCTACGTGTTCTAACTGGTACTATAAAAAAGTTCAAAACTGGATATTTCTAATGGACCACTTTCGTAGTAGACTATGGAGCAGAAAAAAGAAACGAGGTTTTGAACATGTTAAAATTAATGACACCGGGACCTACCCGGGTACGGGAAAACGTAAGAATGGCAAGAAGTCTGGAAACTACCAATCCGGATCTGGACCTGGAGTTTTATGATTATTATAAAGAGACCTGTGAGTTGATCAGTGAACTTCTAAATACGAAGAACCCTGCATATATTTTAAGTGGTGAGGGTATTCTGGGATTAGAAGCCGCCTGTGCTTCCCTGACGGAATCCGGTGACCGGGTTCTGGTCATTGACAATGGCGTATTTGGACGAGGTTTTGCTGACTTTGTACGGATCTATGGCGGTGAGCCAGTGCTGTATACTACGGATTATCGGGAAGCTGTAGACCCGGCTGCACTGAAGGAATTCTTAGAGCAGGATCATGGATTTAAGTATGCAACGATTGTACATTGCGATACACCAAGCGGCAGGCTGAATCCCATTCAGGAGATTTGTCCTCTGTTGAAGTCCTATGGAATCCTAACCGTTGTTGATGCAGTGGCATCTATGTTTGGAGATCCGGTTTGTGTAGATGACTGGCAGCTGGATATTGTCTGCGGCGGTTCTCAAAAGGCCTTATCTGCACCAGTGGGACTGACCTTTTTAACTGTCAGTCCGGCGGCGATGAGAGCCATGGAGGCACGAAAGACACCGATAGCCTCCTTTTATGCCAATCTGACTCTTTTTAAAAATTATTATGAAGACAAATGGTTTCCATATACGATGCCCATTAGTGATATTTACGGTCTGCGTCAGGCATTGGAGAATGTAAAGGCGGATTCAGAGTGTTTTCAGCGGCACAAAGCAGTTGCAGATTATGTCAGGAACCGTCTGCAGAAGGCGGGATATTCGATTTATGGCAACAGCGGCTTTGCGAATACGATTACTGCATTGGAGGTGCCGGAAGGCAGGACTGCAAAGGAAATCATAGAAGGGGTTGCCAAAGAAGCGGGAATTATGCTGGCAGGTTCCTTTGACGTATTTGAAGGAAAGCTGATTCGAATTGGCCACATGGGAGAGAATGCCAGTATGGAGGATGCAAAACTTACAATAGAAGCCGTATTAAAGGTATTGTCGAAATGAAAATAATGGGTTATAATAGGCTGTGAAATATAAGTTAAAGAAATTTGGAAAGGAGTTAATATAATATGACTAAGGTAAGAGTTTTATTGGATTCTATCGATAAGGTTAAGAACTTTGTTAATACATTAATTAAGTTCGATTGTGATTTTGATATCAGTTCCAGTCGGTATACCATTGATGCAAAGTCCATTATGGGTATTTTCAGTCTGGATTTATCTCAGCCGCTGGATATGATCATTCACCAGGATGGAGATATTTCTGATATTTTAGAAGCAATCGCACCATATATTGTTGAATAAGCATTGAGTACTTATAAGTAATTCACCGGATGGCGGGAATCGAACAAATGGATTGAGAATGAAGAAGCGAAGCAGTAGTTTTGCTTCTTTTCTTATTACAGGTTATATGTATTTGTCTGAATGCAGGAATGATTCGGACTGCGGTATAAGAATCGGCATTATGCAGCATACTAGTATTAAGTCTTTGAATGATAGCGATAGTAAGAAGAGGTGATTGTTATGAAAATTATGTTTTACGACTCCAAGCCCTATGATAAAATCTGGTTTCAGCCTATGGGAGAAAACATGGGCTTTAAGCTTAAGTTTCAGGAAGTAAAGCTGAATGAAGACACTGCCATATTGGCAAGAAATTATGATGCTGTCTGTATTTTTGTAAATGATGATGCCAACCAGGCGGCAATTCAGGTATTAAAAGAAGTGGGAGTCCGGACGATTCTGCTTCGCTGCTCCGGCTTCAATAATGTGGACCTGAAAGCTGCCCAGAATGCAGGCATTCAGGTACTTCGGGTACCCAGCTATTCGCCGGAAGCAGTAGCGGAGTATGCCATGGGTCTGCTTCTGGCAGTTAATCGGCAGATTCATCGTGCCTATGTTCGAACCAGAGATTTTAATTATAATATCAACGGACTGATGGGAATTGATCTGGTAGGTAAAACTGCAGGTGTCATCGGAACCGGTAAGATTGGCCAGATGATGATTGATATTTTGAAAGGCTTTAAGATGCGTATTCTTGCCTATGATCCGTATCCGGTAGATGGTCTGGGAGTGGAATATGTTGATCTGGACCGGTTGTTTGAGCAGTCGGATGTGATTTCTCTTCACTGTCCGTTGACGAAGGATTCCAGGCATATTATCAATAAAAAGAGCATCAGTAAAATGAAGGATGGAGTGATTCTGGTCAATACTTCCAGAGGTGCTTTGATTCATACGCCGGATTTGATTGATGCGTTAATGGAACGGAAGTTTACCGGTGTGGGGCTGGATGTATATGAGGAGGAGGATGAATACTTTTTCGAAGATAAATCCAATGAGATTATTCAGGATGAGGACTTGATCCGGCTGACCAGCTTTCGAAATGTTGTGCTTACCTCTCATCAGGCATTTTTTACCAAGGATGCCATGGAAGCCATTGCCAGGGTTACCTTAGAGAATGCCAAGGCAGTAGAGGAAGGACGGGAATTAACCAATCTGGTTTTGCCATAAA
>JAIECC010000181.1 GCA_029068665.1 Lachnospiraceae bacterium | reverse complement strand
TCAAAACCGTCATCTCCGTTACTTCTTCTTCAAACTTACTCTCAAAATTGTAAAGGGAATCCAATCGCGGCTCATTGACATCTTTTTCCAATACCTGCTCCAAATAATACTTTCGAAATTTTTCATTTCCCTTGGGGATATATTCCCGGACTAAAATACGATACATATTACCCCTTTTAAATTTATAGCCATATTTAAAGCCAAACATTTTTTTAGGAGCCAGCCATTCCACTCTGTTAATTCCGAACTCAATAACTTCACCGGTTTTTACATTTAATGCCCGGTCAAATTGTATTTCTGCATTGTAATAATTATCAATCATGCTGAAAGCCGAACAGCCTCTTTCCCAGCTCCACCGGATTCTCACAACCAGTTCTAGTGTTTCCGGTCGGAATTGTTTCTTATACTCCTCGATAGTATTTCCCATAATTACTTTTACTCCTTATCCTGCAAAGAAATCTATTTTACAATATGTGCCGGCTGGGAAACAACCGTAGCATTGTCCGGAATGCTGGTGGTGACAACTGCACCGGCACCGATTTTCACATTGTTTCCTATGGTAATATCTCCAATGATAACAGCACCGGCGCCAATCAGACAATTATCCCCTATAACCGGTGCTTTTCGATTCTTTTCCCCAATGGTAACATTTTGATACATCCAGCAGTCCTTGCCGATGACTGCATAGCGGGAGATGAAAACACCATGGAGACCATGGGGAAGAGAAAGGGATTCATCAATTACGGCATCCGGACCAATATATCCGCCATGACGGTGGGCACAGCGGCTGAGTAAAAAGGTCAACACATCATGTATAAAGCCGCTTTTTATTTTTTTCTGCAATTTATATAAACGCCAGAAGTGACCTAAATTGTCACCTCGTGAATAATCAATGATTTGTCTTCGAATGCTCATAATTAATTCTTCTCCTTTGCTTTAGTATTTTTATATTCTGCTCCTCATTGCTGCATTGCATCTAAAATCGTTGCAATAGGCAGACCTGATTAGCAGGATATGGTCATGAATTTCAGCAGTCCTTCTCCGGCTGCTGCCCGTCATGTGGCTCCCACTGACAATCCAGTATCTGCATATTGGAAAAAACTGCTTTAAACGAAGATTCTTCCGGTGAACAGGCATAAATGCCGAACCGTATTTTCTCTTTCCCGCTATGCATATGACAGATACGCATCTGCTGAAAGGTTATTCCGTCTGTGGAACATTCGATACGATAATCATCCTCTCTTCGGCTAAACCGATACCACATGGATTTCACTGAAGCATCTATAACCGTTGTTGCCCAGTCAGAATATCCGTTATTTGTTACTACACTTCCTAAATGCTGATATTCATCATTTTCATATTCTATGGAGCCTTTTAACCAGTTTTCACTATCCAGATACATTACAATACCACACTGGTCAAACCTGTGATGACTCTCTGCAAATTCTGTTTTCACAATAAAACTGAAATATTTTTCTTCTGTTTCCATCTGTAAAACCGGAGCATTGTCATTTCGAAAATGATAATATGTCCTCTGCCACAAATCTGTATGTGGCTTTGTGACGATTTCTATTTTATCGTCCTCTATTTTATATTCTTTCGGTTCACGGGTCCATTTAAAATCTTTTAAATTCATTGACATCCTCCAAACTGATTATTTCAGGCTTTTCTGTTCAAATTACTTTTCTGTTTATTCCCGCGAAGCAACGAGCCAAGTACGAGCTTGCTCTCATTTGGCGACTGCCGCGAGGGTCAAATACCCCGCCCCTTGGGGCGAACTTGCTAAAAAGAAGCTAGGTCATGCCCCGTAGCTTGCTGCGGGGCATTTGACTTAGGTATCATTATATCTTATAAGATTTTTAATGCAAGTACGATATTATGGAAACATAGCAAGACTTGTAATTGTGAGGGAAATCTTGTAACATGATAGGAATAAGGCACCTTTGCATAAGCTTACAGCAGGAAATGGTCAAAGAAAGAGAGCGCGCGGTATGAAGAACCACAAAATAATAAAACGAATCATTATTTGTGTCTTGCTGCTGATTTTTATTACAAGCATCGGATTCAATATATACTTTCTGTTTTTCGACAAAGTATGCTACCTACAGAACCCGGAAGAAATCTATACTATGGAGGCCGGAATCCTACGAAACAACCTGGAATTTACTGCCGGGGAAGATGTGGAAATAACATATGACCTTAGCCGTGAGGAATATGCAGTCTTGATTACTGACTATCAGATTGATAAAATTGCCGGAACCGGTACAGAGCTAGAGCAGGCCTTGAACCTTATGAATGAATTCGCTCCAAGGCTGCAGCATGACAGTTATTATGATAATCATATTGAGGTGAATGCGTTAGCTCTTCTGGAATTCAGTCTGGATAAGAAGGTCCATGGAATCAATTGCAGGGCCAAGGCTCAGATCCTGAACGAAATGTGTCTGGCTCTTGGCATATATTCCCGAAAGGTATGGATTATGCCCAATTCCGGATATGATAATGATTGTCATGTGGTAAATGAAGTCTGGGATACCTCTCTGAACAAATGGGTCATGCTGGATATAACCAATAATCAGTATTGGGTAGATGAAGAAGGAACACCTCTATCCATTCTTGAAATCCGGCAGAAGGGAGCCATGCAGGACTTCTGTACTCCTGTGGTACCCGGCGAAAATCTGAATAACTTGAACAAATTAAAGCAAGCTCATCTTGCTGAGTTTTTATATATTATGAAAAATATGACCTATATGGAATATTGCGATTCCTATTCTGTGGGGGAAGCTGAAATGCAATACCTTCTGTTTCCTGAGAACCTGAAAACCAATTATGAATATCTGATTTCAGAAGAAGCCGTCAGCGGACCACCAGCCGATTTCTCTGAATCCAAAACCGATTAACCACATTGAAAATAAAATCATGAGGATAATAAAATGTTTGAACAGGATTATATTATGCGACTTATTCGGGAATTAATCCGGGCCATACTGAAGTTGTGCTTTAATATCGATACGGAGGCTCCCGGTCCGGATTTATTAGAGTCGGAAGAAGAACAGAATATATTAAACAGCTTATTTGATAAGATTGACCAGGGCAATATTAATGATGCTGAGAATGAATTATTTGAGCTGACATCCAATGACGATGGACAGAAGCTAAAAATGGCACTGCTGTTTTATTCTTATCTGAATGATAAGGATGATGCTTTTCTGGAAGAACATCATTTCAGCCGTGAGGAAATACAACAGGGTGTTCAGGATTGGGTGAACTTGTACAATATAACGGGTATTGCAGAATCGTTCTTGTCGGATTTGTAACAGATAATCAAAGTGTGGATAATTTTTGAAAGTTATTTTATAGGGATATTTTATACCTTTTACAGAAACATAAAATACAGCCATTTATAGAACCTGTTAAGA
>JAIECC010000180.1 GCA_029068665.1 Lachnospiraceae bacterium | reverse complement strand
ATTGACGTGTATACAATATGCAACTATAATAAATGCATAGGAATCAAAAGGGTTTTCCCTTTTATTTCATACATTATTTAAAAGGAGGATTTTACAAAATGGGTTCTGAATGGAATGGATTTGTAGGCGGACAATGGGAAAAGGTTGTTGACGTAAGAGACTTTATTCAAAAGAATTACACTCCATACGAGGGTGACGACGCTTTCCTGTGCGGACCTACCCAGGCAACAAAAGACTTATGGGATCAGGTACTGGATTTATCAAAGAAGGAAAGAGAAGCAGGCGGTGTTCTGGATATGGATACCAAGGTTGTTTCTACTTTGACCTCCCATGGTCCTGGTTACCTTGACAAGAGCAAAGAGAAAATCGTTGGTTTCCAGACTGATAAGCCATTCAAGAGAGGAATGAATGTATACGGTGGTATCCGTATGGCTATGAAGGCTTGTGAGGACAACGGATATACGGTAGATCCTGAAATCGTTGAGTTCTTTACCACTCACAGAAAGACACACAATGCAGGTGTATTTGATGTATACGATGCAGAAATCAGAAAGTGCCGTACCAACCACATCATTACCGGTCTTCCGGATGCTTACGGACGTGGACGTATCATCGGTGACTACAGAAGAGTTGCTCTTTATGGTACTGATTTCTTAATTGAAGACAAGAAGGCACAGAAGGAATCCTTCGGTAACGTTTATACCGATGATGTTATCCGCGGCAAGGAAGAAATTTCTGAGCAGATTCGTGCATTACAGGAATTAACTAAGATGGCTGCTTCTTATGGCTTTGATATTTCTAAGCCTGCAACAAATGTACAGGAAGCAATCCAGTTTACTTACTTCGGCTATTTAGGAGCTGTTAAGGAGCAGAACGGTGCTGCAATGTCCTTGGGACGTACCGCTACTTTCTTGGATGTTTACGCTGAGAGAGACTTAAAGAACGGTACCTTTACTGAGGAAGAGATTCAGGAAATGGTTGACCACTTCGTTATGAAGTTAAGACTTGTTAAGTTCGCTCGTACACCAGAGTACAATCAGATCTTCGCTGGTGATCCGGTATGGGTAACCGAGTCATTAGGCGGTATGGGTGTTGACGGACGTACCTTAGTATCCAAGATGAGCTTCCGTTACCTGAACACCTTGAACAACTTAGGTACTTCTCCTGAGCCAAACCTGACTGTATTATGGTCAACAAGACTTCCGATGGGCTGGAAACAGTTCTGTGCTAAGATGTCTATCAAGTCTTCTTCTATCCAGTATGAGAACGATGACTTAATGAGACCATTACATGGTGATGACTATGGTATCGCTTGCTGCGTATCTTCCATGGTTATCGGTAAGGAAATGCAGTTCTTCGGTGCAAGAGCAAATCTTGCTAAGTGCTTACTGTACGCTATCAACGGTGGTGTGGATGAATGTACCGGTGTACAGGTTGGTCCTAAGTACCGTCCGGTTGAAGGCGATGTTCTTGATTATGATGATGTAATGGCTAAGTTTGATGACATGATGGATTGGCTGGCACGGGTTTATGTAAGTGCTTTGAACATCATTCACTATATGCATGACAAGTACGCTTATGAAAGAATTGAGATGGCTTTGCATGACAGAGATGTTAAGAGATACTTCGCAACAGGTGTTGCAGGTCTTTCTATCGTAGCTGACTCATTATCAGCAATCAAGTATGCAAAGGTTAAGCCGGTTCGTAATGAAAACGGTATTGTAGTAAGCTATGAGACTGAAGGTGATTTCCCTAAGTATGGTAACAATGATGACCGTGTAGATGAGATTGCAACTTACATTGTAACCACCTTCATGGATAAAATCAGAAAGAACCACGTATACAGAAATGGTATCCCTACACAGTCTATCCTTACCATTACTTCTAACGTAACCTATGGTAAGAACACTGGTGATACTCCTTGTGGTAGAAAGCATGGTGCACCATTCGCACCTGGTGCTAATCCGCTTCATCAGAGAGATACACACGGTGCAGTCGCTTCATTATCATCTGTAGCTAAGATTCCATTCCGTGATGCTCAGGATGGTATTTCCAATACCTTCACCATCATTCCTGGTGCTCTTGGTAAGGAAGATCAGATCTTTGCAGGCGACATCGATGTTGATTTGAACAAGTAATCATTGTTATTTATAGTCCCCAGGTAATACCTAAGGAGGTTAAGATGGGCGATAAATTAAGTACAGTTGATGACATTGTAACAATGTTAGACGATATGATGGGCAACGGCCACGGACATGTAAATGTGTCCGTGGAAGACCCGGAAGGTTCCTTGGAAAAAGGTATTGAAACCCTTGGCTGCACTGATTGTGCAAAAGGTGATCTTGCCTGTCAGGTGCCTACCTTGATGGAAGGCATGGATGAGGAACTTCAAAAATAGTAACACTATTCATTATAATTTATATTATTAATTTAAGGAGGTAATTATTATGGCAGCAACACAACAGGTTGATAACTTAGTAAACATGTTAGATGGATATGTATCAAAAGGTGGCTATCACCTTAACGTAAATGTATTAAACAAGGATACATTACTTGATGCTCAGAAGCATCCGGAGAACTATCCTCAGTTAACAATCCGTGTATCCGGATATGCAGTAAACTTCATCAAGTTAACTCCGGAACAGCAGAACGACGTTATCTCAAGAACCTTCCATCAGGGCATGTAGCATAGCTACGAGCCATGCAAGAATGACTGGTAGCGGATGGAGGGTGCAAACGCACACTCCTATCTGCTGGCAGTTATTCTTATACGGCGACAGCCGTCTAGCGATGCCTGAATACTTGGCGAGGTACTTACGAGCCTAGTATGAAGGTACACAGCGTGACCGAAACAACGTGAAGGCGAGATAGCGCATGGCGGACAACTAAAATTAAAGAGAAGCCGAGGCATTATCCCCGGCTTCTTTTTCGTAGGAGGTAATACATGATTGGACATATTCATTCCATAGAGACATTCGGTACTGTAGACGGTCCCGGTACCCGGTTCGTGGTCTTTTTCAAAGGCTGTCCCATGCGTTGTGCATACTGCCACAATCCTGACACCTGGGAGTTTACCGGCGGAGAAGAAAAGACAGTAGAAGAAATCCTGGATTATTATGACCAGAACAAAGAATTCTACATGAACGGCGGAGGACTTACTGCAACCGGAGGAGAGCCTTTGGTACAGATTGATTTCCTGTTGGAATTATTTACAAAGACCAAGGAAAAAGGTATTCATACCTGTCTGGACACCTCCGGAATTATGTTCCGGCGGAATGATCCGGAGCTGCTGGCAAAGTATGATCGACTTTGTGAGGTAACAGATCTGGTTATGCTGGATATCAAGCATATTGATCCGGAAGAGCATAAAAAGCTGGTAAAGCAGCCAAATGACAATATCTTGGACTTTGCAGCCTACCTCTCAGAAAAAAATGTTCCGGTTTGGATTCGTCATGTAATTGTACCGGGAATTACAGATCAGGAAGAGGAATTGACCCGCCTGGGATATTTTATTGGCGGATTACGGAATCTAAAAGCTTTGGATGTACTTCCTTACCATACCATGGGAGAAGCAAAGTATAAGAATCTAGGTATTGAATATCCACTAAAGGATGTACCCGCATTAACCAGTAATGAAGCCATTATTGCCAAGCAGCACATCATTGAGGGAATCAAAAAACGCCGAAGCGAATTGGCAGAAAATAAAAACAATTAATTTCCTTAAAGTTCTACTTGCTATAATGGACAAAAAGGGTTAAAATCAAAACATAAGTGATAATAATTTAAGGAGGATATACATTATGGCATTCGTTATTTCTGACGCTTGTTTATCATGTGGCGCTTGTGCCGGTTCTTGTCCGGTAGGTGCTATTTCTGAAGGAGATGGACAGTTCGTAATCGACGCTGATACCTGTATCAGCTGCGGTTCCTGTGCAGGTTCTTGCCCGGCAGGTGCTATTTCCGAAGAATAATCAAAAAAGAAGCCTTGGTTACAAGGCTTCTTTTTTTAATGGCTTAGATTCTGCTTAAGAAAGGCAATAAACTCTTCCTTTGGTATAGGTTTTGAATAATAATACCCCTGTAT
>JAIECC010000018.1:509-1954 GCA_029068665.1 Lachnospiraceae bacterium | reverse complement strand
ATCATACTATATTCACCTACTATAAATCTTTCATAATTGTGTTTTTCAGAATCGAATCTTCCCTCTATGCCTGAGCTTAACTAGGGGTACTCAACAGCATAAAATTCATTCCGAAAACCGGATCAACTTGGTTTCACTCCCAATTTATATTATTTATGAATGCTCTCCCGATAATTCATCTGTTTCAACACTCCTTTCATCTAAGATGTCATTATCGATCATAACATCATACCCCATTTCTCTTACCGTAACTCCTCCAAGCGAACGCCGCTCCAGTGCGTCCAATTCCTCTCGTATCTCCTGTACCTTATCAACCGATACGCCTGAAATCATTGCAACTTCTTCCACATCAATCTGCCCCTTTAACATTTTACGTGCCAGCTCCAGCTTTGCCTGTTCTGTCTTATTCACCTATGACACTTCCTTTCTCACGCAAAAATGCTTCATTTATTGCAATTACTTTCTTCATTGCTTCCTGTCCCGGTGCACCAATCGTGTTTCGTTTGCTGACACAGGTTTCCAGACTGATTGCATCGTATATATCAGCTTCAAACACCGGACAAATCCGCTGAAATTCCTCCAGCTTCATATCATCCAATGAAATCTCACGCTCAATACAATACAATACCAACTGCCCTACAATTCCATGGGCATCCCGAAACGGAACCCCATGATTCACCAGATAATCTGCAGCATCTGTGGCATTGGTAAATCCATTCTTTGCACTAGCTGCCATCTTATCCTTACGCAGCACCATGGTATCCAGCATTCCGGTAAACAAAGCCAGACAGCCCTTTACTGTATCAATTGCATCAAAGGTCAGTTCTTTGTCCTCCTGCATATCCTTATTGTATGCCAAGGGAATTCCTTTCATTGTAGTTAAAATTGCATGTAACGCAGCATACACTCTTCCAGTCTTCCCACGGACCAGCTCTGCAATATCCGGATTCTTCTTCTGCGGCATAATTGAACTGCCGGTACTATAAGCATCATCCAGCTCAACAAACTGATACTCATTGGAATTCCAGATAATGATCTCTTCTGAAAAGCGACTTAAATGCATCATGATGGTAGATAAAGCTGACAATAATTCAATAATATAATCCCGGTCTGCAACGGAATCCATACTATTCAGCGTGGGTCCCTTAAAATCCAGCAATTCTGCCGTCAGTTCCCGATCCAGCGGATATGTGGTCCCTGCCAGCGCCCCGGATCCAATGGGGCAATAATTCATGCGCTCATAGATATCCAGAAGCCGGGAATGATCCCGCTTAAACATCTCCATGTACGCCCCCATATGGTGAGCAAAGGTAATGGGCTGTGCTTTCTGCAAATGCGTAAAGCCAGGCATATACGTCTCCAGATTCTCCTTCATTAAACGATGCAGCACCTGAAGCAGTTGAAGCAGCAGAGTCTGTACCTCCGCCAATTCGTCTCTGATATAC
>JAIECC010000018.1:0-499 GCA_029068665.1 Lachnospiraceae bacterium | reverse complement strand
GATATACAGCTTCATATCTAAGGCAACCTGATCATTTCTGCTTCTGCCGGTATGCAGCTTTTTCCCCGGCTCTCCGATTCTTGCTATCAGATTTGCTTCCACAAAGCTATGAATATCTTCATATTCACTGGTAATTGTCAGTACTCCGGCATCTACATCTTTGACAATTCCTTCCAGTCCACGGATAATGCTATCCCGTTCCGCTTCCGTAAGAATTCCAACTGCTGCTAACATAGTAACATGGGCAACGCTTCCTCTAACATCCTGATGAAAAAACTTCTGATCAAAAGCAATGGACGCATTAAAATTATATACTAACTGATCGGTTTCTTTTGTAAAACGTCCGCCCCATAACTGAGCCATTTTCACACCTCTTTTCTATTAAATTTCAGAAATACTCTACGTTTATATTCTACACTAATATTTCTTTTTCTACAACCCCCCTCAAATTTCGACCTTTGCATAGAAATCCGCATGCAGCATTCAGACAACCTACATC
>JAIECC010000179.1 GCA_029068665.1 Lachnospiraceae bacterium | reverse complement strand
CTCTGCATTTTCTCTTGGGAAAAAATGTGGTATTCTCTGTGGAATCCTGCTTGGATTGCTTATTGTGTATATATTTATGAGTTTAACAAAAAAGGGAGCTTCCACAAAAACCATTTATGATGAACGTCAGCAGGCCGTTCGTGGAAAAGGATTTAGGAACGGATTCTTTACAATGCTTGGATATGAAGGACTGATTGCCCTTTTAGGTTTGCTGGAAATACCAATCCCTGCTGATATCGAAATAATTGTTATCACCGGTGCATTAATCGGTATTGGTGTATATGCTGTCTATTGTATTTGGAATGATGGCTATTTTGCCTTAAATGAAAAACGGAATTCCATACTGGTCTTCTTTGGTATAGTAGGCCTGATTAACATAGCACTTGCCATTGTTCATATTATGTCCGATCATTTATTTCAGAACGGTAATCTAACATTCCGAGGACTAAATCTGCTATGTGGAATCCTCGTCATTGTAGTATTCCTTACGCTGCTAATCAAGAAGGTTCGGGACGAGAAGGAGGAGAAACTATGAAAAACTTAAGATTAAAATCCGCCCGTGCCGCCCTGGATTTATCCCAGCAGGAATTAGCGGACCAGGTAGGGGTCTCCAGACAGACCATTAATGCCATTGAAAAGGGGGATTATAATCCCACCATCCGTTTATGTATCGCAATATGCAAGGTTCTGAATAAAACATTAGATGATTTGTTTTGGGAAGAAAATTAATCATCTACTTCCTCAATCCCCTGGATATCCGGCTCAATGGTCATGGAATAATTCGTATGGTAAATCACAAATCCCGGAGCCCCTCCCGGTGTTTTCTTCAGATTAGACCGTCTTGTATAATCAATATCTACCTTAGAACTGGTACGTGCAGAGGAATAATAGGCGGCCAGCCGTGCCGCCTCCTCATAGGTACCATCCGGTATATCCTGATTTCCCTCCGTCTTTACAATCACATGGGAGCCCGGTGTCTGCTTGGCATGAAACCATAAGTCTCCGCCATTTGCCACCTTGAAGGTCAGCTCTTCATTCTGATAGTTATTCTTGCCCACATACATATGAAAACCATCGGAAGAAACATAATGGAACGGCTTGCTTTTCGGCAGTTTTCCCTTCTTCTTACTCTGGCCTTTGAACTTGATATAACCATACTCCATTAATTCCCGCTTGATATCAGCCAAATCAGTTTCTTCCAAAGTGATATCCAGGGCAGTCTGAATGGATTGCAAATGCTCCAATTCCTGTTTGGTCTGTGCTACCTGTTCCGTCAATGCTTCAAAGGTTCGTTTTAATTTATTATATTTGGCAAAATACTTCTTGGAATTTTCCATAGGTGTCAGGGTCGGGTCTAAGGGTATGGTAATCTCCTCATTTGTATAGTAGTTCAATGCTTGAAAGGACGTTGCCTCCGGCTCAATTCCATAACCGTATGTATGAATCAATTCACCATAAACCCTGTATTTATCCCGTTTCTCTGTATCCTTTAACTGGCTGCGCTGCAAATCATACTTTTTCGCAGTCCGTTCCATTGCCGTACTGACCACCCGGCGCAAATCCGAGGATTTCTGACGAATGCGGGTCACATTGTTCTTTGCTGCATAATACTCCTGCAAAACTGCTGAAATGGATGGATTCTGCTTCCATTCCATATCCGAATACATGGTAAGCTGGATTGCAGAAAACTCTACAGGGGTTTCCTCCTCATCATAGTAAATCCCCGGCCGGAACTCATTCTGCCGAATCTGCTCCATTACTTCCGATAATTTCTCCCATAATAGTTCTGCTCCATTCCGAATATGCCACTCTTCCGTTTCCCCATCCGTCACTAGCATACTGGTGCTTATATCCCCATCCAGTCCTGCCCGGTCACAGATTTCATTTGCAGCCACAGGACTAAGTCCCGTCAAAGAAGTGTATATCATCTTACATAGATTCAATGGTTTCGTCAGCATATTCTGCTCATAGTAGTCTTTTGTCAAATCCAAAGGACTGATCTTATTCTGAGACGGCGGCAGCTCATAGCTTCTGCCCGGAAGTA
Source organism: Lachnospiraceae bacterium (assembly GCA_029068665.1). Taxonomy (GTDB): domain Bacteria; phylum Bacillota; class Clostridia; order Lachnospirales; family Lachnospiraceae; genus CAG-632. Next base: position 2,942 of record JAIECC010000179.1, on the reverse strand, counting down.
CCTCACGCACGGAGCTGGTCTGAGCACTGATCCGTTTGATACTGTCAATAATCCTGTCCTTTTCATCACAGAAAATAATATTGCTATGTTTTCCCATGATTTCAATGATTAATTTCTTTCTGCACAAATCTCCCATTTCATCTAAATGTTCTATGGTAAACACTACGATTCGTTCAAACTCCGGCTGTTCAATATCCACAATTCTTCCATTTCCGATATGCTTCCGTAACAGCATACAAAAAGCAGGTGCTGTTATAGGATTATTTTTATTTTCCGTAGATAAATACAGCAACGGAAGTGTGGCACTGGCAGAAAGTAATAATCGGTGGTTCCCCTGAGGGGTCTTGATAACCAGGTTTAACTCATCCGGTTCCGGCTGGTAAATCTTATAAATCCGCCCGTTCATAATCGTTGATTTTAGTTCATGTACTATACTTGCAACTGCAATTCCATCAAAAGCCATTGTTTTCTCCTCTGTCACTATTTTGCCATGCACAGCTCGCCTTTGGCTCGCTGTAGGGCTCTCGCCCTATAAGTCTAAAATATAACGTAGCCAGTCGAGAACATAAATGTTCTCACTCAGTCCGCCATGCACAGCTCGCCTTTGGCTCGCTGTAGGGCTCTCGCCCTATAAGTCTAAAATATAACATAGCCAGTCGAGAACATAAATGTTCTCACTGGCTATGTTATATTTTAGACTTGCATGGCTCGTGGATTACACATAGTCATACAGTTCCTGGTATTTTTCAGCGGATTTCTGCCATGAGTAATCCATTTTCATGGCGCGTTCCATAATGCCATACCAGCTTTGCTTGTCGTTATAATATACCTCTTTTGCGTAGTTAATGGTATTCAGCATTTCATGAGCATTATAATTCCGGAAGCTAAAGCCCGTACCTGTTTTCTCAAACTCATTATAAGGCTCTACGGTATCCTTTAAGCCACCGGTTTCACGAACCAACGGAATGGTACCATATCGAAGTGCCATCAGCTGGGTTAAGCCACATGGCTCAAATCTGGATGGAACCAGCATCACATCACAGCCTGCATACATCTTATGAGACCGTTCATCGGAATAATAGATGTTTGCTGATACCTTATACGGATGAATCCCCTGATAATACCGGAACATATTCTCATACCGCTGCTCACCGGTTCCCAATACAATGAACTGTACACCATCCTGACAGATTTCATTCATGACCCGGTCTACCAGATCTAATCCCTTCTGATCCGTCAATCTGGAAATAATACCAAGTACAAACTGCTTATCATCTACCGGAAGACCAAATTCCTCCTGCATCTTCCGCTTATTCTCTGCTTTTGCTTTCTTATAGCTTCGTGCCGAATAATTCTTATAAATCATGGAATCCTTTTCCGGATTATAGATATCATAGTCGATACCGTTTACAATTCCCCACAGATCATGATGTCTTGCTGAAAGAAGTCCCTCTAAGCCTTCTCCATACTCCTGAGTCTGAATCTCTCCGGCATAGGTGTTGCTAACCGTCGTGATCTTATCTGCATAGACCAGTCCGCCCTTCAGCATACTGGCATCCTTTCTAAACTCCAGCTTGTCCGGAGTAAAGACATAGTTTGGCAGTCCGGAAAAAGCCTGCACCGTATCAATATCCCAATTCCCCTGGAACTTTAGATTATGAATGGTCATAATCGACTTAATCCCCTGGAAAAACGGATTGCTGGAAAATAACGTCTTCAGATATACCGGAACCAGACCGGACTGCCAATCGTGACAGTGAATAATGTCCGGACGGAAGCCGATAACCGGAAGAATGGATAACGCTGCCTTCGAAAAGAAGGAGAACTTCTCAATATCCCACTTTACGTCTCCATAAGGAGTAAAGCCATTAAAGTAATACTCGTTATCAATGAAATATACCGGTACACCTTCATATTCCATATACATAACACCTACATATTGCTGTCTCCAGCCAATATCTAATTGAAAATGTGTTAAATATTTCATTTTATCCCGGTACTTCTGCGGGATACATAAATAATTCGGAATAATAATCCGAACATCATATTCATTTCTATTGAACATCTTCGGTAATGTTCCAACCACATCAGCCAAACCGCCTGTTTTGATAAAAGGTACACATTCTGATGCAATATAAGCCACTTTTTTCATGCTTGATCATCCTCCCGGTATTCCTTGCTTCTATACAGTTTGATGAAAAAAGTATAGCACAATCTCACGGTAAATGGAACTACAATTTTACTTTTATTATGCAGTTCTACAAAAGGTTTTATTCGTACTCCAGCCGTAGTTTATCTGAAATCAATGCAATAAATTCTGAATTGGTCGGTTTTCCTTTTCCTGCATGAATGGTATAACCGAATAATTCCTGAATCACATCCATCTTTCCTCTGCTCCACGCCACCTCTATGGCATGCCGGATGGCACGCTCCACACTGGAGGATGTGGTCTTATATTTCTTTGCAATGGTTGGATATAACAGCTTTGTAATATAATTCAACATATTCGGGTCTTCGACTGCCATCATAATCCCCTCCCGAATATACTGATATCCTTTAATATGTGCCGGGATTCCGATTTCCCGGATAATTCCCGTCACCTCTCCCTCCAGATTTCGTTCCTTTACATAAGGTGCCAGATCCTCTCCCAATTCCAGGACCCGCTCTTCCTCTGCTGATTCATGACTCATCAGAATCTGCTTCATCCGTCTCCGCAAAATCTGATTATCAAAAGGCTTCAGCATGTAATAAGAAGCTCCCATCAAAAATGCTGTTTCAATAATACTTTCCGTCCCAATTGTTGTCAGCAGAATAAATCTGGTCTGAATTTCCGGATGTTCCTCTTTCATTTTCCGCATTAATTCAAGCCCGTCCGTAGACTTCAACAAAGCATCCATTACCACCAGGTCCGGCTGATGATGGATAATCGCATGATATAGTTC
>JAIECC010000178.1 GCA_029068665.1 Lachnospiraceae bacterium | reverse complement strand
CTTTAAAGCAAATTCCTAATACTTATCCAAATATTTTAGAACTTACCTGCCTTTGCAGCTTCCTCGATGCTTACAGCAACTGCAACAGTCATACCAACCATTGGATTGTTACCGGCACCAATCAGACCCATCATCTCAACGTGAGCCGGTACAGATGAAGAACCGGCAAACTGAGCATCTGAATGCATACGTCCTAAGGTATCTGTCATACCATAAGAAGCAGGACCTGCTGCCATGTTATCCGGATGCAGAGTACGTCCGGTACCACCACCGGAAGCAACTGAAAAATACTTCTTTCCCTGCTCTAAGCATTCCTTCTTGTATGTACCTGCTACCGGATGCTGGAATCTGGTCGGGTTGGTTGAATTACCGGTAATGGATACATCAACACCCTCCTTATGCATGATTGCAACACCTTCCGGTACAGAATTTGCACCATAGCAGTTAACCTTTGCACGAAGTCCATCAGAATAAGACTTACGGAACACTTCCTTTACTTCATTGGTATATGGATCATACTCTGTCTCAACAAAGGTAAAGCCATTGATACGGGAAATAATCTGTGCCGCATCCTTTCCTAAACCATTCAGAATAACTCTTAATGGTTTCTGACGAACCTTGTTTGCCTTCTCTGCAATACCGATTGCACCTTCTGCTGCAGCAAAAGACTCATGACCTGCCAGAAAAGCAAAACACTCAGTCTCTTCTTCCAACAGCATCTTACCTAAGTTACCATGTCCCAAACCAACCTTACGGGTATCTGCAACTGAACCCGGAATACAGAAAGCCTGAAGACCTTCTCCAATAGCTGCTGCTGCATCTGCTGCTTTCTTACAGCCTTTCTTGATTGCGATTGCTGCTCCTACTGTATAAGCCCAGCAAGCATTCTCAAAACAGATTGGCTGAATGCCCTTCACCTGATTGTATACATCCAAGCCGGCATCCTTTGTAATCTTCTCTGCTTCTTCAATAGATGAGATACCGTAGCTGTTCAATACTTCATTAATTTTGTCAATTCTTCTTTCATATGATTCAAATAAAGCCATTCTTCGTTACCTCCTTCTATTATTTCGCAATCTCTTTATCAGTTCTAGGGTCAATAATCTTAACAGCATCATCTACACGACCATACTGACCGCATGACTTCTCATATGCGGTATTCGGGTCATCACCCTTCTTAATGAAGTCTGTCATTTTTCCAAGATTTACGAACTGGTAACCAATAATCAAATCATCAGCATCCAGGGCAATACCGGTTACATAACCTTCTGCCATCTCTAAGTAACGAGGTCCCTTCTTTAAAGTACCATACATAGTACCAACCTGAGAACGAAGTCCCTTTCCTAAGTCCTCTAATCCGGCACCGATTGGTAACCCTTCTTCTGAGAACGCGCTCTGAGAACGTCCATATACAATCTGCAGGAACAGTTCCCGCATTGCAGTATTGATTGCATCACAAACCAAGTCTGTGTTCAAACCTTCCATAACCGTTAAGCCCGGAAGAATCTCTGCTGCCATAGCTGCGGAGTGTGTCATACCGGAACAGCCGATTGTCTCAACTAAAGCCTCCTGGATAATACCTTCCTTAACATTCAAGGTCAGCTTACAAGCACCCTGCTGTGGTGCACACCAGCCAATACCATGTGTCAAGCCGGAAATATCCTTAACTTCTTTTGCCTGCACCCACTTTGCTTCTTCCGGAATCGGTGCACAACCATGGTGAACCCCCTGGGCAACCGGGCACATGTTTTCTACTTCCTGTGAATAAATCATGTTGAAACTCCTTTCGATGATAAAAGTTTTTTCAGTCTGCCAATACCTGAAAGCAGATTGACGGAGTATGTATAAAAGACACCCCATTTGGATATATTTTCTCATAAATCCACAAAATAGTCTAGGGTTTTTTTCATATAAATGGTATAATGAACGCATAAGCACTCACATAGTTCTTTGCACATTCGATGACTGCTTGCAGACAAAAGAATGTGCAGAGAACTACGTGAGTATAACGAACACCGAAAAACCATGGGTTTTGAGGTGTGTGCTTATGCGTATCTGCTCCAAACACAGCAACAAGGCACATTTGATGACTGCTTGTAGGCAAAAGAGCAACATCCCAAATATGAGGTATCTAAAATGCGATATATCGATTTGCATGTCCATTCCAATGCATCGGACGGCACTCTGACACCTACAGAAGTCGTAACACTTGCAATTGAAAAGAATCTGGCTGCCATTGCTTTATCCGATCATGACACCGTAAAGGGTGTGGATGAGGCAATTCAGGCCGCAAAAGGGTCCAATCTGGAGGTAATCCCTGCCACTGAACTGTCCTGCTATTATCAGGGAATTGAAATTCATGTCCTGGGACTTTTTGTTGAACACCGAAATCCAGAGTTCTTAGAAGCCCTGGACCGGCTGGAACAGGCAAGATGCCAGCGAAATCTGGACATGATTCAACTGTTTCAAAAGGATGGCGTTGATATTACTTTAGAAGATCTGCAGGCCGGCAATCCCCACAGCATTATAACCCGGGCACACTTTGCACGGGTATTGGTTCAAAAAGGCATCTGTAAGGATAAAAATGCCGCATTTGAACATTATCTGGGTATAGGCTGCCCTTATTATCTGCCAAAACCACAGGTGACACCGGAGCATTCCCTGTCCCTGATTACCAAGGCCGGCGGTATTCCCATTCTGGCTCACCCTATGCTGTATCATCTGGGCTGGAACCAGGTGGAAGAACTGGTTCGATATCTGATTCCTCTTGGCTTACAGGGCATTGAAGCCTATCACTCTTCCAACTATGCCTTGCAGAGCGATACTCTTCGTTCTATGGCAAATAAATATCATCTTCTCGTATCCGGTGGGTCTGATTTTCACGGGGCCAATAAGCCGGATATTGAACTTGGAACCGGACGAGGCGGTCTGCGGATTACAGAACATATATTAGAACAAATCAAAAACAGGCATTCGGATCATTCATCCTCCTGCCTGCTCTGATTCTTTTCCTTTTACAGAATACTTAGTCTTCCTTCTTCTTACCTAAGGACATCTTCTTCTTTTCTTTCTTGTCCTCTGCTTCTTCCTCTACCGAAGACTCTGCTTCCGGCTTATCTACCTGAGCAATTGCCGCCTTATTCATAGGAATCCGGCAGTTTTTATTATTGCCAAATTCTACAATAACCGTATCTTCTACAATATCCAGAATCACACCATAAAAGCCACTGGTAGTCATAATGCTGTCTCCCGGCTTTAACGCTGACATCATGGCTTCCTGCTCCTTCTGCTGTTTTCTCTGGGGACGTATCATTAAAAAGTAGAACACTACTATCATAAGTATCAGTGATATCCACATCATTCCGCCGCCCATTCCGGGAACAGAGCCCTCTGCCCCTGCCGTACCTGCTGCCTCTAACAACGTATAAAACATTTCAAGTCCTCCATTTATTCATGATTTTCAAACCCGGCCAGCTTAGCCTGCTTGTATTCTTTGTAACAGCCTTTCTCTATTGCTTCCCGAATCTCTTCCATCATCTTATTATAAAAATACAAATTATGCAATACACAAAGTCGATAGCCCAGCATTTCTTTCGCCTTTAGCAGGTGTCGAATATAAGCACGGCTATAGGTTCGACAGGTCGGGCATTGACATCCTTCCTCAATGGGATGGCTGTCCAATTCATACTTTGCATTGAGTAAGTTAATTTTTCCATGATTGGTATATAGATGTCCATGACGTCCATTCCGGGTTGGATATACACAGTCAAAAAAATCTATCCCCCGGTCTACCGCCTCTAGTATATTTGCGGGTGTTCCTACTCCCATCAGATAAGTAGGCTTATCCTCCGGCAAATGGGGTACCGTTACATCCAGAATATGATACATCTCTTCGTGGCTTTCTCCTACTGCCAGACCACCGATTGCATATCCGTCCAGATTCAGCTCCGCTATTGCATCTGCATGTTCCATTCGAATATCATCAAAAATCGCTCCCTGATTGATACCAAACAGCAATTGATGCGGATTCAGGGTATCCGGCAAGGCATTCAGCCGTTTCATCTCATCCCTGCATCGCTTCAGCCAGCGTGTAGTTCTGGCTACAGACTGCTCCACATACCTTCGATCCGCCACACTGGACGGGCATTCATCGAATGCCATAGCAATGGTAGATGCCAGATTGGATTGAATCTGCATACTCTCCTCTGGTCCCATAAATATCTTTCTTCCGTCCACATGGGAGTGAAAATAAACCCCTTCTTCCTTGATTTTCCGTAATCCTGCCAGAGAAAACACCTGAAAGCCCCCGGAATCCGTCAGAATCGGTTTATCCCATACCATAAACTTATGAAGTCCGCCTAATGACCGAATCACCTGATCGCCGGGACGGACATGAAGGTGATAGGTATTGGAAAGCTCTACCTGGGTGCCAATCTGCTGTAAATCCTCCGTTGCTACTGCGCCCTTAATAGCGGCTGCCGTTCCCACATTCATGAATACCGGTGTCTGAATGGTTCCATGAACGGTTTCAAAGGAGGCACGCTTTGCCTTTCCATCTTTTGCAATAATCTTATACATAGTTACCTCTTCTATCTACGAAGGCCCGAATCAGAATGCCATCCTCCTGATAGGCTTCTTCTATTATTTGCCCATTTTTGCGTACCAGTGCAATCTTTGCCGCCTCCTGATACGAATACAGATGCTCCAGATAGATTCTGCTCTCCCGAATCCTTCTGCCAATACCGGTCAGCATTTCCTCCAGTCCCTGACCGGTTCGTGCAGAGATCCGATACATCTCATCTGCCTTAAAATCTTTTAATATCCCCGGCACACCTTCCTTGTCCACCTTATTAAACGCCGTCAAAATCGGTTTGCCCTCCACCCCTAATTCCCTCAGGGTTTCATAGACCGTATGCATCTGAATATCCATCTGGGAATTGGATGCATCCACAACATGCAGAATATAATCGGAATACTTTGCTTCTTCTAAAGTTGCACGAAATGCCTGAATCAGATGATGAGGCAGCTTTCGGATAAAACCTACCGTATCTGTCAGCAATACCTGCTGACCATCCGGCAGTTCTAAGCTTCTGGTGGTGGGGTCCAGGGTGGCAAAAAGCTTATCCTCTGACAACACCTCCGAATCTGTCAACTTATTCAACAACGTAGATTTTCCTGCATTTGTATAACCGACGATACAGATTACAGGGATTCCCTTTTCTACCCTGCGTTTCCGCTGAGTGCTGCGATTTATCTTTACCCGCTCCAATTCTGCTTTCAGTTTTGAAATCCGCTCTCGAATGATTCGCCTGTCTGTCTCCAGCTTCTTCTCTCCGGGTCCCCTGGTTCCGATACCTCCACCCTGCCGGGACAGAATCCTGCCCATACCAATCAAGTGTGTGGAACGATACCGCAGCTGTGCCAGTTCTACCTGAAGCTGCCCCTCTCTGGTAGAAGCCCTGGCAGCAAAAATATCTAAAATCACCATGGTACGATCCATAATCTTGATATTCAGTTCCCGTTCCAGATTATTCATCTGAGAAGGTGTCAACTCATCATCGCACACAATCCCTGTGGCCTGATATGTCATTACAAGTTCACGCAGTTCCTCCACCTTACCGCTTCCAATATACGTTGCCGTATCAATGGTCTGACGATTCTGTACAAATCTTCCTACTGTAGCTGCACCTGCGGTTTTTACCAGCTCCTCCAGTTCATCCAGAGAAGCCTGCACTGACACCTCATCACTGACAGAAGCAGCCACCAGGATTACCTGCTCCTGTTCTTCCTTATTTTCATATAATGCTGTCATTTATACGCCTCATTCCATCGTCTGTCTGGTGGAAAGGAAATCATATTCCCGTTGTACCTGTTCCGTTACATCAAATTGCTGCATATAACTGCAAATCAGTTCATATGCTTTATTATAGTCATGCCGATACTCATAATATAAAATTTCTACATACAATAACTGTTCATCACAGCTCCTGTCACCAGACTGCAGCCCTTGCTGCAGATATTGTTGACTGGTATCATATAATCCCTGCTGCAGATAATAATCCGCAAGCTGGGTACAGGCATATGCACTCTCCGGATTATGCGAGAGATAGGTAGTCAGATAAGCCACACTTTCATCTCTGCGTCCCAGCTCCGCTGTACAAATACCGGCATATAAGGTACATTCCATATGACCGTTTTCAACAGCCGCCTGAAAAGCCGGAAGGGCTGCTTCAAAGTCTTGATTTTCAAAATCAATAAATCCCTGGGCAACCTGCTTTTGCAGATTCAAATATGCAATCTGTTCCTCTTCCGTTTCCAGAAGCGTATCGTACTCATTGATTGCGAACTGATACTGCTTCAGACGAAAATAAGAATCTGCCAGATACAACCGAGTATCCCGATCCAGTGGCTCTGAAAACAACACTTTATTACTTAGTGAGGTCTGAAAATTTGCTGCTGCCTTTGCATATTCTCCATTATTATAATCCAGGATTCCCTGCTCCCGATAGCTATTCTTGCCCTGCATATTATTGTAAAGCCGGGCTGCAAAAATTCCAATCAATCCAAATAACAGCATAATAAAAACCGCCACTATTATATTGACGATTTTTGTTCCTTTGGTTTTGTCCTTATGCTTCATAAAAACCTCCTCTTATCCGGCAGGATGCTTTTGATGTCATAAATTTTTATACTCCATAATAGCATCGATGGAATCCATACAGGCCGCCCGCAGACCGCTATGCTCCAGCGCATGAACTCCCCGAATCGTCGTTCCATTCGGCGAGCAAACCGCATCCTTTAAGACACCGGGATGACTGCCGGTAACCTGTTGCAATCTGGCACTTCCACGCATAGTCTGAGAAATTAATCTATATGCCGTATCTCTTTGTATTCCGTACTTAACCGCTGCATCTGCATAAGCCTCCATAATCAAATCCATGAATGCCGGTCCACAGCCGGTAACCGCACCTCCGATTCCCATAAGGCTTGTAGGAAGTTCTTCCACCATTCCAAGAGCAGAAAACCAGTCCAGTACCATTTTCCGCTCTTGCTCCCCTAGAGAATGAGCAGCTTCAAAAAGCATAACTCCCTCTCCTACCATAGCCGGAGTATTAGGCATGATACACTGAATCCGGACGGAGTCACCAAGAATAGCATGAAAATCATCAAATACCCAGCCTGCAGCTACGGAAAGAACGGCTTTGCCAGTCAATCCATTCTTTACTTCTGTCAATACCTCTGAAATCTGATAAGGCTTACATGCAATTATGATAATCTCAGACCGATGAACCAGTTCTTCCAAGGTATCAACCGGAAGAAATCCAATCCGCTCTCCGTTCTGATATAGCTTCTCTTTATGGGGGGCATATGCCAGAACTGCTTCCCGCTGAAGCTTTCCGGACTTTAAAAAGCCCTCTGCCATTGCCTGTGCCATATTCCCCATTCCCACAAATCCAACTTTATTCATTTTATTACTCCTTATATTATCCTTCACTGCCTTTCATTTCATTATATTCTTTGTCAACAGATTGTCAAGAAAGCTTTTTCCGGTCCTCCCTATACACGGTGCTTTCGGAAATAATATGCCAGAAAAATAACCAGACCATCTACCAGAACCAATAAAATCACGATACTGACCCACCACTGAGACGAATATTCGATTTTTTTAATCTCCGGTTCCTCCACTTCGTCCGGCGGCGGCAGAATTTCCGTAATCATACTTAATTCTTCCGTGTACTCCGTGCCCTGTTCATCTTCATAGGTAACGATGATTTTTCCACTTACACTTCCATACTTATCAATGTTTTTATCTCCCAGTACACCATAGTTACGGTTTGCTGCAGTCGGCGCTAAATTAGCAGTTGCACTGCTTTCCGGCAGGATATTCCCGATATAATAGGTACCGCTTTCCAGAAAGCCCCGACATTCTACTTTACAGTACACATTATAAATCGTTGCCTTTCCTGTATTGAACAGATTCACTGTTATATTCGCATTGGTTTTTGATACCACCTGAGATGGAACAATGGGCTTATCCGCTACAAAGCCCAAAGGCCGGTAGATATTAATAAATACACTTTCCGAACTGCTGTAAGACATGGCATCCTCATTTTCATATTCCATATTAACCATAATCTTTTGATTGTAATTCACAATATCTCTGGAAATGTGCATAGGAAAAGATATAGTGGTGCTTGCTCCGGCACCCAGACTGGTAATATACCGACTGTTCGTTGCTTCCAGTGCTGTTAAATCTCCGGTTGTACTTTCATAGCTAAGCTTCATATTGTAGACAGCTTCCGTAGAACTGGTATTTTTCAAAGTGAGGGTAAATGTCACATCCATGCCCGGTTCAATCTGCTCCACATCAGTAGTGCAGGCGGACACGACAAGTTTGGGTGCATGAGCAGGCGGCTCTTCCTCCGGTACCTCCGGAGTCACAATCGGCTCCGTATTCTCTGCAGGATTCTGCTGGGTATTTTCTGTTGGAGCTGTTGGTGTATTAACATCCTCTGTTGTAGATTCGCTTGTCCCCGGCTGCTCTGATGTATTCGTCTGGCTATTATCTACCCCTGTATCCGTATTCTGTTCACTGCCTGTAGTATTATCCATTGTCTGTGCCATCACCGGAAGGGTATGACCGCACTGGAATAATACTATGACTGCAATTAGCGTGGCTGCTGCCAGTCTGTTTTTACTCTTCTTTCGTTTCATGTCCTGATACCTCCCGTAATATTCCTGCATCCATTTCACATACCGTATCACAAAGGATGCGGATATCTTCCGCATTGTGGCTGGCAAGCAAAATGGTCTTGCCCTGCTCCTTCAGTTCCATAATAATATTCCGGATATCTGCAACACCATGCTTATCCAGACCGTTAAAAGGTTCGTCCAGAATCAGCAAATCAGGGTCTTCCATAATCGCCTGGGCAATTCCCAGACGCTGCCGCATACCCAGAGAGTACTTACTGACTGTTTTCTTCATGGCAGGGTCCAGCCCTACCCGTTCAATGGTTCGTATAATCTCCTCTCTGCCAATCCGATTATTCAAAGATGCCAGTATCTGTAGATTACGGAACCCTGTTTTAAAGGCCAGGAACCCCGGGGTTTCAATGATAATGCCGATATGCTCCGGAAAGTCTACATCCTTACCGATTTCTTTGCCCCGTACCAGAATCCTTCCTTCGGTAGGCTGCATAAAGCCGCAGATGCATTTGAACATTACTGTTTTACCGGAACCGTTATTCCCGATAATGCCATGTACCTTGCCCTTTTCAAATCCATGAGAAACATTTTTCAGCACCCGTTCTTCTCCGAACTGTTTTACTACATTCTCAACAATGATTGCATATTCCTTTGAGGCATCCAGCTCCAGGGGACTCTCTGTTTCTTCTGATTCCTGCAAAAGTTCCTCACCCTCCTCCTGAACCTTATCATCTCCAACTTCTCCAAATAATGCCTGCTCTTCTTCTTTCCCGTTCATATACTTTTTTTCACTTGGCAGTCTGCCATCCCATTCCAATTCTTCTGTCTGATCCTCTGATAAAGGATTCTTTTGAAATAACCTGTTTTTCATTATTGTGATACTCATGTCAATTCCTCCCCGCCAACAAAATAAAAGTTATATTTTCGTATAGACCAGTACAGCAGCCCAATCAGCAGCACCGACAGCACACCAAAGAATACAAAGGAATGCCACATTCTGGGAAGGGAATCATAACCGAAATTGTGGCAATGAAAGGTTGCCTGCCGAATCGGTGACAACCAGCCGCAGACCAACTGGGCGACTTTCTGCTGCGCCACGTTCAAATCAAACAATGCTGTAATCCAATTGGGCTTTAGCAGTATGCCAAACAAATGAAGTCCTGCCACACTAAGTACTGCAACCAACTGTCCCTTCCACATATTCACTACGAACATGAGCAGTACAGACATGAGAGTATAGCCCAGCATTAAACCCACGATAATCAAGGCACACTTATAGGGTCGTGACATTTCCATGGCATGTATGACCGCAGGTACTGCCAGCACCTCTCCAGCATCTGTGTAACCCAGCCGGGCAGCGGTCTCGCTCCACATATTGCCGGGGAATGCCCGGCGCATACACAAAAGTCCGGTTATGGCAAAAATATATCCCAGGTAAAGCAGTGTGGCACTGATGACATACATCAACTGTCCGGTAAGCCATTGCCTGCGATTGATTCGTATCAGATAATAGGGTACAGAACCATCCAGAAATGGCATGTCCGCAAATAATAAAATCAAAATCAGGGAACTAAGCATAATGGACTGTCCATCTTCAAAGCTCCAGATAAACGGCTCCATAACCATCATTACCGTATCCTTTTCTTTTGCAAATGCCATGATTTTCTCTGTCAGCAAAAAGCAAAGCACTGCTCCCAGCAGAAAGGATACCAGAATCCTTTTGTTTCCCCGCCAGTGGCTGTAGTTGATTTTACATAATGTAAATGCTTCTTTCATACTGTTTCTCCTTCTGTAACCATATCCTTCCCTATAAGCCCCTGTCTCTGTCAAACCGGTTTCCGTCTATGGCATTCACTGTCACCCAGATGTTATTTCCCCATCTAAAATCCCAAACCGGCACCATAATATATTCTCCCTCACTGTCCGGTGCCTGCATGGCAGCATAATTCAGCTCTATTTCTGTTGCATTAATAGCACTTTTCCTGTCAGCCGTTCCTGCATCTTCATACAATATTTCCATTTGATCCTCTGCCCGTCTCTGTATCTGATCAAACTCCAACAGCTTCACATGCTGTGCAAGACACTCCTCATTCTCCATAGGATTCATCAGACTGGCATACAGAATACCATCATCTGTCACAACAAAAGCAGCAGTTTCCTGTCTTTGAGGCAGTTGAAAGCCTTCCTCTGTATGACCGGATTCCTTCCATGTATGAAATTCATTGCTCATATACCACCGAATGCTAATTGGCAGTTCACCGCCATAGGCGGCTCCCGGAATGATAAACTCCCGGCTGCCAACGCTCAAATCCCGGATGCCTTCATAAGTCCGTGTGAAGAATATTAAATACCCCTCATTTCCCAGCTTCACTGGAAATACGCCGTTACTATTAACAAGATTCAGCTCTTCTATCTCTCCGGAAACCTCCATGTTTTCAATTCCCAACTGCATCAGAAAATCTTTACACAAGGCTATGGCTTCCTCTTTGGAATACGCACACGTACTCTCATCCGGCGTTACCCCCTTCGCCTCTAATTCTTCGAGATTCGGAACTTCATATTGAATAAACTGATACGGACAACCGTAAGCGGTTTCCTCAATGTCATACATATGGAAATGAATGTCAGAATTAATTCCATCCCGTGCAAAATGCAGCTCATATTCTTTTCCGTTATAAAGACCTACAACTCCACCTTCCTCATAGTCATACGTATAGGGTATATCCCCCTCATATACAATAGAATCCGGACGAAACGAATAATCATAGGTTTCATTCGTTTCCCATTCTGATTCCTCCTCTAATGTATCTATGTCTTCATATTCACTTTGCAGAGTCTGCCGCAGCAGCTCCATATGTCCGGAACCAAAGGCTTCATCTAACGGCGTCCCATCAGCGGTACAGCCTGCTTCCATACATGCCTCCATGGATTCTATATACTGCAACCGAGATTCCTTCGTATAATTTCCCGGTGTTCTTCGTTGCTCATTATCAAATAAAATTCGTGCATAGTCTTCCAATAATTCACTGTCTATATTTTTTCGATGAATTCTCCACACAGGAACAGCGGTTACCTCCGGAACCACCGGCGTTCCATTAATGGCAACTGTTGTATATTCATTTACCTTATCACTGGTCCAGTGAACAGACTCCGGCACCTGAAGCTGTTCTCGAAGGGGAATTCCTTCATCGCTGGCGGCATTATTTAATAACCAGTTATCCGTGCCCTCTTTATTGCTAACCGATTCGAATTCCGGATTTTTCAGGCAGCCTGATGACAATAACAATATTACAGCCATAACAGCACATATCTTTTCCGCATTTCTTTTCATCATGAACCTCCTTATTCACGTTTCATTCCACAAGTGTCCTATGCCGGTGCAAGCTTTCGCTCCATCAAAATGCCATTCACCAGCATGAGAATCAGCATACATTCCGTCAGCAGCGCCATTACACCTAAGTTTCCGCCTTCCCAATAACAGGTCTGATTAAACCACTCTCTTGGATTGAATATATAAATACCATTAAAAAACCTTGTAAGCAGGATAATCAGCAGGTAGCTGATAAGGAAGGAGGCTCCATATGCCATATACCGATTTCCATACAATACTGCAAAAAAGCAACTGACACCTGCCCATGTCCCTCCCATTAGAAATGCTATGGCAGACCACTGCAGCAACAGAAGAAACATATTGCTGTGCAAAGCATCCTGTACTGTTACATCCACATAAAAACCCGCTACATCCTTTGCTGCACCTGTGGCAGCATACATGACATCAGATACCCTGCCGCTTAGTGCTGCCAGCTCCATATTAATTTCCATGGGTGCATATACTGTCCAGTAAATCAGTGCAGTCAGCATTACTCCCAGCCACATTGCCAGTCCTCCGGAGAGAACACTTATGATTACCTTTGTCAACACATAGTTTCTTCTTCCATACCGGGGAAGGGCGAACTTATAATATCCGCTTTTCATTTCCTCCAGGTAAACGCCACCAAATCCTAAGGTACATAGAATAGGCAGGGCAAAGGTAAATGCTTCACTTTGTAATCCCCGCTTCAGCATCTGCCAGTGATATCCGAACTCCAGCCCTTCCTTCTTAACGACCTCCATGTCTACCCATAAGCCGGTAAATCCACCTGCCATTAACGCAACCACAATTCCTACAACTGCCAGCATAAATCCAACGGAAGTTATGGCCCGTTCTAAATCTGTTTGAAATGCCCGCATTCTATCCCTTCCTCCTACTAATATCCTGCAGTCCGATCAATAATCGAACCATCAATTGCATTCACCGTTACCAAAGTATCCCCTGTGGTTCCGATTCGAAAATCCCAGACCGGCAGCATGGTATACGAATTCTCTGCCATTGGGTCCTGTACTCTTGCCAGATTCAGTTCAATCCTTCCGATTGTTACCGGAGCCGGTGCATCTGTTATGCCAATATCACCAGCTATCACCTTCAAATAATTACAACCGGACTCATAGACTTTATCAAATGGTAATAAGGCTACATTTTCTGCCATTAAACCTACATTTTCCATTGGATTAAAGTATTGCATGGAAGCCACCCCATTATCATTTACCGTAAATACAATACATTCCTTGAGGATTGGTATTTCAGCTATTTCGCCTTCTTCCGAGTCACTCCCTGACTCTATTCCTTCCAAATATTCCTCTAAAGAAATATCACCCATGTGGTCATTCCTATAACCTTCGTATGTCAATTTGGTATTTATTGTATCACTATATAAGGATTCAAAATCATTCAACGGATCGTATGCCAGCAGAATCGTCCCATTACCCTCCAATATTTTATCCTGTTTTGCACCTACATAACTATCACCAATCTGACCATAGGTACGATAGTAATAAATTGCATATCCTGCTACCTCTCCTTCTCCTGTTCCCCCGGTCCAGGTCTCATATCTGGTAACGTAGTTAATATCTTTCCAACGCCGGGCTTTCATATTTTCAATTCCTGCCTGTTCCAGATATGCATCACATAACGCAACCGCTTCCTCATAGGAATATCTGCATTGATTTTGCCCTCTTGAATAGGGGTCAAGCCAGCGACTCACTACATCCTCCACGAGATACTCATCTCCACGTACGCTTATCTGCTCTGTCCCATGAAGAGAAAATCCAACAGCACTATTCCATGCATCCTTTTTTATTCCAAAGTCATACTGCCTTCCCTCATGAGTACCGGTCAAGTCAAAGGTATGATAGGTAATCGGTCCCTCTACTACTTCTACATGTTGCTCTCCGTCCTCATCTGTCATTGAAAACGTACCCCTAGAAGTTTCATCCCGGAATGCATAAGGAGATGAA
>JAIECC010000177.1 GCA_029068665.1 Lachnospiraceae bacterium | reverse complement strand
ATACCGGCCTTATTTTCTGGCAGGAGGGGTTTCCGGTGAAAATGTAGAAGATATCATTCAGAAATGGCACCCCTATGCCGTGGATATCAGCAGCAGTGTAGAAACCGATGGCTTCAAGGATTATCAAAAAGTAAAAGAAGTCATCCAACGGGTTCGGACAGCCGGGCAGAGCCCTGCATAAGCTGACGGAAATAAAGGCTGAGAAAGAAGCAGATAGCAGTAAGAATTATAAATAAGAAAAGGTAAGAAAGTGAGAGAATACAATGAGTGAGAAAGCAGGCAGATTTGGAGAATACGGCGGACAGTATGTACCGGAAACCCTCATGACCGCAGTGCATGAGGTGGAAGAGGCATATGAGCATTATAAAAATGATCCGGAGTTTATCCGGGAGCTGGATGATTTGATGCGGAATTATGCCGGACGTCCGTCCATGCTGTATTATGCAAAGCGTATGACAGAAGACCTAGGCGGTGCCAAGATTTATTTAAAGAGGGAAGACCTGAATCACACCGGTTCCCATAAGATTAATAACGTGCTGGGACAGGTATTGCTGGCAAAGCGTATGGGTAAGACCAGAGTAATTGCAGAAACCGGAGCCGGTCAGCATGGCGTGGCAACCGCAACCGCCGCAGCATTGATGGATATGGAATGTGAAATCTTCATGGGAAAAGAAGATACGGAGCGTCAGGCTTTGAATGTATTCCGTATGGAATTGCTGGGAGCCAAGGTTCATCCGGTAACCAGCGGAACCATGACCCTGAAGGATGCGGTCAATGAAACCATGCGGGAATGGTCCAAACGGGTAGACGATACCCTGTATGTATTGGGTTCGGTTATGGGACCTCATCCGTTTCCAATGATTGTTCGTGATTTCCAGAGCGTGATTGGAAAAGAGATAAAAGCACAGCTGATGGAACGGGAAGGAAAGCTGCCGGATGCAGTGATTGCCTGTGTAGGCGGCGGCAGCAATGCCATGGGAGCCTTTTATGAATTCATTCCGGAAAAGGAAGTAGAGTTAATCGGCTGTGAGGCAGCAGGACTGGGTGTGGACAATCCAAAGAATGCAGCTACCATTGCCAACGGCACCAAGGGTATTTTCCATGGGATGAAGTCCCTGTTCTGCCAGAATGAATTCGGACAGATTGCACCGGTGTATTCGATTTCCGCAGGTCTGGATTATCCGGGAATCGGACCGGAGCATGCCATGCTTCATGAGACCGGACGGGCAAAGTACGTACCGATTACAGACGAAGAAGCAGTACAGGCATTTGAATATTTGTCCAGACTGGAAGGAATCATCCCGGCAATCGAAAGCTCTCATGCCATAGCCTATGCCATGAAATACGCAAAGACATTACCGAAGGATAAAATCGTCGTTGTTAATATTTCCGGCCGTGGGGATAAGGATGTAGCGGCAATAGCAAGATACAGAGGAGTGAAGATTTATGAGTAGAATACAGGATGCATTTACCAATGGAAAAGCGTTTATACCATTTGTGACCGGCGGTGACCCGGACCTTGAGACAACAGAGCGGCTGCTATATGAGATGGCGGCAAAGGGGGCAGATTTGATTGAAATCGGCATTCCTTTCTCGGACCCTATTGCAGAAGGACCGGTGATTCAGGAAGCAGATAAGAGGGCATTGGATGCCGGCTGTACCACCGATCAATTATTTGATTTAGTAGAGCGGGTGCGGAAGGAGATAAAGATTCCTTTGGTGTTTATGACCTATCTGAATCCGATTTACAGCTATGGCAGTGAACGGTTCTTAAGCAATTGTAAAAAAGTTGGAATTGACGGTGTAATCGTACCGGACCTGCCTTTTGAGGAGAAGGATGAATTAAAGGACTTGTGTAAGCAGTATGGCATTGAATTAATTTCCCTGATTGCCCCCACATCTAAGGAGCGGATCAAGACCATTGCCAAAGAAGCAGAGGGCTTTATCTACTGTGTATCCTCTATGGGAGTCACCGGTGTCAGAAGCGAAATCACTTCTGATGTAGGAGGCATGGTTGCTTTGGTAAGGGAGGTAACGGATCTTCCCGTTGCCATCGGTTTCGGCATTGCCACACCAAAGCAGGCAGAGGATATGGCAAAAATCAGTGACGGTGTCATTGTGGGAAGTGCCATAGTGAAAATGATTGCCGCAGAGGGGAGAGACAGTGTAGAGGCAGTAGGAGAATACGTGGCCGACATGAAGGCTGCTGCCAATCGTCCATAACTGGAATACCGGATTGATTGATGTGATTAAGGCTTGGGAATTGCAAGAATATGCCCGGATAAATGGGCTTGCAGTTCCTGAGCCTTTTTCTGTTTAGCTTTGATTTTTTTATCTTGATTTCTGGAAGTAATTTGATACAATACAAATATAGAGGTTTTAAAAGAATAGAGAAAAATTCAGAGGAAACAAAAATAAAAGCAGCAGGTGTATCAAATGATGTACAAAGGAGGATTCGGGATGAGGAGAATGGGTAAATGGGGAAAACAATTTCTCAGCATTGCAGCAGGTATGATTCTGATGCTGGAGGTCTTTGGCTCTGGCAGTATATATGGAGCGTGTCCGGGTGCAGAGGTCATGACATGTGACGAGAGCCTGACTGGGGAAAGGATAACCGGACTGACAGAGGATTTGGAAGAAGCCCATGAGGTGTCCATAGCAGTGCATTCCCAATGGGAGGGACACTACAGTGCCACTGTTACCATTACCAATACCGGGGAGGTCCCTATTGAAAGCTGGTATCTGACCTTTACTACCGGGGATACCATAGTAGACCTGTGGAATGGAGTCTTATATGAACAGGATGGAGAGCGATATATGATTAAGCATATGCAGTATAATCAGGATATCCCTCCGGGAGAAAGCGTGACCTTTGGCTATACGGCAGTTTATAAGGAAGAAATGCATGTGCCGGAAGACTTTCAGGTATTGAACAGTGAGCCGGTGGCAGGTATGGATGGACTTGAGGTGCTGTATCTGGTGACGGATGTCTTTGAAGGGGGATTGAATGGGGAAATTCGTATTGAAAACCGGTCAGAAACTGTATGTGAGGACTGGATTCTGGAGTTTGATTTTGAAAACCAGGTGGAAAGCTTTTGGACAGCAGAGCTTCTTTCAAAGGAAAACCACCATTATATAATTAAGAATGCAGGGTATAATTCCAATATTGAGCCGGGGCAGCAGGTGGTGCTTGGCTTTACCTGTACTTCGGCAGATGCAGGTCTGGAGCCTTCCGGCTATCAGATTCGTTCTCTCCGATCGGGAGCTTCCGGCAGTACGGAGGAACCGGAGGAGCCGGACCAGCCGAATCAACCGGAACCGCCGGTACGGGAGCCGGAACCCCTGGAGGATATTGGCGAGGCATATTTTAAACAGCCCTGCCGGGAGGATATTGTTACCAATCCGGATACCGGGATTATCTATGTACGGAATCAGATATTAGTTAGTGCCTTGCCGGGTGCAGATAAAGGTATGTTTGAGGAGCTTGCTGCTGATGTGGAGGCAGATATTGTAGGATACATAGAATTAACCAATGATTATCAATTGGAATTCCGGCAGGAGCAGACTCCGGAGGAGCTGGAGATTATGCTGGCATACTGGGACAGCTTCAGCTTTGTGGAAAGCACCTCTCTGAATACGGTAACAGAATCAGGTGAGGATATGGTCACTACCGATGATACCCTATATCAGAAGGAAGACTGGAGCGAGGCCCGGCCCGGTGGCTACAACTGGGGACTGGAGGCACTACGGGTGCCAAGTGCATGGGACTATCGGGAGGAATTCCAGCCGGTTCGTATAGGCGTAATAGATGATATGTTTGATGAAGGTCATGAGGATTTGTTTTTTGATCAGGTGTTCCATAATAGCAGTGAAATCAATGGTTTTCATGGTACTCATGTAGCAGGGATTATGGCGGCAGGTCATGACAATGGCATCGGTATCTCCGGTGTGGTGACAGACAGCAGGCTGTATGCCTATGCAGTGGATAATGATATTGACAATATGCAGACAGTTATGGAGTATAAGTATGCCTTTGCAAATCTGGTGGGAAATCATGTAAAGGTGATTAATGTCAGCAGATATACAGGAAAGATTCAGAGCTTTGCCGCTTCTCGTGGAAATCAAAATGCTAGAAACTACGTAGAAGCCAATGCAAAAATCATGGAGGGATTTTTACAGAAGCTGATTCTTCAGGGCTATGATTTTGTCATTGTAGTAGCGGCAGGAAATCAGGAAAATGAATTTTATTGCGTTGATGATACATCCATCTATGGTTATAATGAATGGGAAGATGAAGATTTAGAGGAAAACAGGATACGCGGTCATGTTTTGGCATATTATAATAATTTTCTCAATGCCATTGAGCAGCCGGAGGTAAAAGCAAGGATTATTACAGTGGGAGCAGTTCAGCTTCGAGCAGGGGGGAATACGGATGCGGACAGCCTCCGGTATGCCTATGCTGCATTCAGCAATGTTGGAACCCGTGTGGATGTATGTGCACCGGGGGTAGAGATTCTCAGTACCATTCCCGCAGGGTTATACAGTAATATATCTGTAGCAGGCTATGGTCGTTCTTTTGGTACATCCATGGCTGCCCCCTATATCGCCGGTATCGCCGGCATGCTCTATCAGGCAAATCCCCGTATCAGCGGCAAGCGGGTGAAGCAGATTATATGTAACTATACCTATACAACAGTGCTGGATGCCCATGGTTATAGCTATGGGATACCGGATGCCCATGCCTGTGTTAGGGAGGCATTTCAGACTGGTGGCGATAACCCGGATGTTATACTGCCCAGCGGTATCCTGACCGGCATCGTGACAGATGAGACCGGGATGCCATTGGAGAATGTAAAGCTTACTGCATATCGAACCAGTACGGGAGAATCCAATCTGGAGGATTATTATACCTTCGGAAGTACGGATAAAAACGGGAACTATGAAATCATATTGACACAGGGGACCTATAGCCTGAATATATATGCAGAAGGTTATCTGCCCTTTGTAATCAGGGATATAGTCATCCTGCCGGATGAAACCACCTATATGGAGACTACGGTTGTGGTTCCGTGGAAAAGCGAAGAGACGACGGCACAGGTAGAAGGGATTGTCAGGAATGCTTTAGATGGTGACGCTGTGGCGAATGCCAGTGTCAGGGTAAGACCGGGCTGGAATAATACCGGCGGTAGCTATGTAACCGATCAGAAGGGACAGCTTCTGATGGAAACGACAGATCAGTCAGGAGCCTTTACCATGAATCTGCCCTTAGGCTGCTATACGATTGAAATCGTGAGAAGCGGATATATCACAGACCATTATAATGTGGTGGCTACAGCCGGAAGGGGTTCTGATACCCAGTTCTTTGTTCTGGTTCCCGTTTTGGCAAATTATGAATACCGCATTGTCCTGACCTGGGGAGATACCCCTCAGGACCTGGATGCTCATTTGACTTATAATAAGAATGGGGTTCAGCAGTTTCATGTCTATTATCATAAAAGAACCGGAAAGGAGGGCAGTCTTGTGATTGCCCGTCTGGACCGGGATGACCGCTCCGGTTATGGACCGGAAACCATAACTTTTAAAGTGAATGAGACCCGGTTACAGAATGGAGTGTTCCAATACACGGTAGAGGATTACACCAATCGGGGAAATCCGCTTAGCAGTGAACTGGCAGCTTCCGGAGCAGTGGTCCGTGTGTATCAGGGGAATCATCTGGCAGCTGTTTATCCGGTGCCCCATCAGACCGGAACCTCCTGGTATGTGTTTGAACTGACCGAAGAGGGAATTGTACCTTACAATAAAGTAGGATTTTAAGCGAAGTTTTAGGGGGAAGGGTATATGAAAAAGGTATTAATTATTATATGTATGAGTTTGTTGCTGTCTTTGTCCGGTTGTAGTCAACAGCAGGAAATAGAGATGCCGGAGATGGTATTTAGATATTTTTATCACCTTGATTACCAAGAGGTTCCACCGTATGATATCTGGTGGATTGAGCAAGATGGAACTATCTGTCATAGCAGAGATGAAACATATCAATCAGCTGCAGGCTTGATGGAGCAATATGAAAGCATAAAAGCAGAACTGGATTATGAAGTGGTAGGAACTGTTGACGTGGATGTATTGCAGGAAAAATGGGAGATACTGCAAGAAATCGTGAATGGAGAGAATAATGAAGTGCTTCTTGAGGAGGATATGCTAACTGTCGTAAAACCGAGAGAAAAGTGGTATGGGTATTATTATAACAGTGATGGAGAATTGGAAGTAGTCATTTTGAGAGGGGAAGGTAATACGATGTACATTAATCAGGACCCAAGGGCAAGGGAACTGGCAGACTGGCTGGACGAAGTATTTCAGGCGGAGGAAAGAAGGCTATCTATGGAAGGAGAAGGAAAATGAAACGGCTTTGGGTGTTTTTTATATGTATGAGCTTGTTGCTGTCTTTGTCCGGCTGTAGCCAACAGCAGGAAATAGAGATGCCGGAGATAGTATTTGAATATTTATATTACATGGATTACTTTGGCACTAGGGATATACCACCATATGATACCTGGTGGATTGAGCAGGACGGAACTATCTGCCATAGCAGAGATGAAGCATATCAGCAGTATACAGCAAAGGACTTGATGGAACAGTATGAAAGTATAAAAGCAGAGCTGGATTATGAAGTAGTAGGAACTGTTGATGTGGATGTATTGCAGGAAAAGTGGCAGATACTGCAAGAAATCGTGAATGGGGAGAATAATGAAGTGCTTATCGAGGAGGATATGCTGACTGTTGTGAAACCGGAAGAAATGTGGTACGGGTATTATTATAACAGTGATGGAGAATTGAAGGTAGTTACTTTGAGAGGAGAAGGTAATACGATGTACATTAATCAGGACCCAAGAGCAAGGGAACTGGCAGACTGGCTGGACGAAGTATTTCAGGCGGAGGAAAGGAGGATATCTATGGAAGGAGAAGGAAAATGAAACGGCTTTGGGTGTTTTTTATATGCGTGAGTTTGCTGCTGTCTTTGTCCGGCTGTAGTCAACAGCAGGAAATAGAGATGCCGGAGATGGTATTTAGATATTTTTATCATTTTGATTATCGGGAGACTTCACCTTATGATATCTGGTGGATTGAGCGGGATGGAACCATCTGTTATTGTGGCGATGAAGATTATCAATCAGCAGTAGACTTGATGGAGCAATATGAAAGTATAAAAGCAGAACTGGATTATGAAGTAGTAGGAACTGTTGACGTGGAGGTATTGCAGGAGAAATGGCAGATACTGCAAGAAATTGTAAATGGAGAGAATAATGAAGTGCTTATCGAGGAGGATATGCTGACTGTTGTGAAACCGGAAGAAATGTGGTACGGGTATTACTATAACAGTGATGGGGAATTGAAGGTAGTTACTTTGAGAGGAGAAGGTAATACGATGTACATTAATCAGGACCCACGGGCAAGGGAACTGGCAGACTGGCTGGACGAGGTACTTCAGGTGGACGAGAGGAAGATATCTATAGAAAGGGAGAGAAAATGAAACGGATTTGGATGTTTTTCATATGCGTAAGCTTGCTGCTGTCTTTGTCCGGCTGTAATCAACAGCAGGAAATAGAGATGCCGGAGATAGTATTTGAATATTTATATCATTTTGATTATCGGGAGGGACTGCCTTATGATATCTGGTGGATTGAGCAAGATGGAACAGTTTATCATGGGGGTGATGAAACACATCGTTCAGCAGTAAACTTAATGGAGCAGTATGAAAATATAAAAGCAGAATTTGATTATGAAGTAGTAGGAACTGTTGACGTGGATGTATTGCAGGAAAAGTGGCAGATACTGCAAGAAATCGTAAATGGGGAGAATAATGAAGTGCTTCTTGAGGAGGATATGCTGACTGTTGTGAAACCGAAAGAAAGGTGGTATGGGTATTACTATAACAGTGACGGAGAATTGGAAGTAGTCATTTTGAGAGGGGAAGGTAATACAATGTACATTCATCAAGACCCAAGAGCAAGGGAACTGGCAGACTGGCTGGACGAAGTATTTCAGTCGAACTAAATAAAGAAGGGCAAAGCAGTCAACAATGATGGTTGGCTGCTTTGTATTTAGAAAACCATCTTGCTAAAAAGAAATGACAGGAGCCAAGGAAGAATATATAATAAAAATAGGATGACAGGAAAAAGATATACTGTATAAGAGAAGGAGGCTTCTATGCAGGAAGTGAAAATGACCAAAAGTGATATAGAGGAACAGGAGAAGAGGTTCTCAAAAACCTGGAAGGGAACTCTTGCATTTTCCATCCTGTTACTGGCATTGGCTGTGGCATGCATTGGATTTGGAGGAGTCATCCTGCTGCTTCTCCATGATCCGGAATCTATGCATTCCGGCATTGCTCTGATAGGATTGGGAGTGATACACATACCTCTTTCCATATGGGGGATTTGCTTTTCCCAAAAGCGGCAGTCAGATGCTTGTTCTGACAGAATCCTGATTTATGATTCCGGACTGAGTTATAAAGTGGTTCTTGTTTGTTTATGGATAGTTGGTGCCTGTGCTTTGGTATTCTTCCTGCTTAGCATTTTGATATGCATAGCATATGCAGTGCCCGGTATTATTTTTGGCATAATATCAGCAGCGTTTTTCTTTCTAATGTATTATTTATTTTCCAACCGTAGAAATACAAGAGTGGTTCTACAGGGAACGACCATAGAACAAATCAATGCATTCGGCAGAAAGCGTGTCTATGCCAAGACGGAAATAAAAAGGGTATTAAGGAATGCTCCTGTTTATATAGGAGGAATGGGTTATAGGTATTGTGGTTGGGAAGTATATGATTGGAATGATAAAA
This sequence comes from Lachnospiraceae bacterium, assembly GCA_029068665.1. Classification (GTDB taxonomy): domain Bacteria; phylum Bacillota; class Clostridia; order Lachnospirales; family Lachnospiraceae; genus CAG-632. Next base: position 5,298 of record JAIECC010000177.1, on the reverse strand, counting down.
AGCTGTTTACACTATCGGAAACCATGGTTCATTCTTCAGCAGTTGAGCCTTTCTTTGAGGGAAAGATAGAAGACTTTCAGGAACTGGCGGGGATGAAAGAAGCTGGGGAAAGGGAGGCAGAACAGGCTCTGGAAGAGGCTTCCGGTTCATCCTTCCAGCGGGAGCATTTGAAGCAAATCCAAATAGCTGCCCGGGTGCTGTTTGCAGTGGATTTACTGATAGGAACTGCGATTGTTCTTATATATAAAAATACAGATTGGATAAAATCAAAATACTATTTTCTGCTTATGGAATTGCTCCCCCTGACCTTCTTCCTTTTTGCATGGATATTTAAGGATGTGGTGGTATGGGACGATGACAGGGGCCATAAGAGAGCAGTGGTTCCCAAGGGGTATGTAAATATAAGTGTAATGCTATTAGTGCTCGTTATGAGTAATATATTACTGGTAATACGTCCTCTCCAGATTCAGTTGGAATGCATCAAAGGGGGGATGAGCATGCTTTTTCTTTGGGCTGTCTTTGCCCTGACTCTTATTCTGATATCCTTTGGATGTGTTGGCAGAAAGCGGTTAAAGCTGTATGCACAATGGTGCTTTATTTTGGTTTTTTCGGCAGTGATGGCATGGGGCGTGACAGATATAACTTTCCTGCTTACCGCTGAAGCACCAAATCATTATGCAGCAGAGGTGATTCATACCGGTGAGTCTCATAGCCGTCGGGGCGGTACCAGTTATTATGTTGTTGTTATATTAGAAGATGGAACAGAGCAGCGTATTCAGGTTGCTAAGTCGGTTTACAGTGCGGCTGAACAGGGAGATCCACTGGTGGTTTGTCAACGGAAAGGGATACTGAACACGGAATTTGTAACACTGCATTTCCCGTAGGTTTTTTGCAAACTTGTACGGTCCGGCACCATATGATAAGGCAATCCAGAAGTGACAAAAAGCAACCATTGATATCTGGATTTCCGCAAAACAGTATGTATAATGAAAATTATAATGTTTCATAGGGAGGAATTGAGAATGGAAAACAGGGAAATGAATCCGAATCCTGATCAGAAAATAGATTGGGATGATGACAGCGGAGAAATCCATACCGTAGTCGATAAGTATAAAATTACAAAAGAGGATGGCTGGCAGAGAAATAATGCAATTGCACAACATAGTATTGTTACCGGCAACCAACATCAAAGCAATATGCGGTATGTGAAGGGAACACAGGTTGGCATTCGTATGACGACTGATGATTACCGAATGGTAATTCCGGCATATATTATAGGTACAATTTTGATAATTGTTGTTTGTATTGTGGTAACGTTTGTCTGGCTTCCCTTGGGAGTGTTTTTTGATATTTTCGGTATTGTCTGGATAATCGGGCTGTGGGCAAAGGCACCTTATACAAAATGGAGAAATCAGAGAGAGAAGCTGAAGGAGCAGAAAACGGAATGGAAGTAGTATAATAGGTTGAACGGTATTTTTCTCTTGCAAATAAGTACGGTTTTGTGTATGGTATTTATGTGGTTTTGAAATGGGTATGTCCGCTTGGCTTGTTACTTGCGGAAATAAAAGCGAATGGGAGGAAGATACGGATGAAGAAATTTTTAGAAGAATTCAAGAAGTTTATCATGAAGGGAAATGCTCTTGATCTGGCAGTCGGTGTGATTATTGGTGGTGCATTTACTTCCATTGTTAATTCCTTGAATGTGGATATTATTACACCGCTTCTTGCTATTTTCGGCGGTGTGGATTTTTCCAATCTGACTGTTAAGCTGGGAAAAGGGGACTTGGCACCGGTTTTGACCTATGGTAATTTCATTACCGCGGTTCTGAATTTTTTAATTACTGCATTCGTTATATTCTGTATAATTAAAGTGATTAACGGTATTGGTGATAAATTAAAAAAGAAGGAAGAAGAAAAGCCGACCACGAAGAAGTGTCCATATTGTAAGAGCGAGATTGCCATTGATGCAACCAGATGTCCGCATTGTACTTCTGAGTTGTCATCATAAGAACTGAAAAAGCCTCCTGCTATAAGATTTCAAAATGGAATCCTATAGCAGGAGGCTTTTTGCTGCTCTTATTCCGGAGCGTTTTCTTCTTCTGAAACAGTTGCATTCCCTTCTTCAACCTCATCTGCTCCCCCTGTCATGGTAGTTGCCAGAATCGCTTTGTCCAAGGCAAGAAAGTCTGCATCACTGATATAATAGTATTCATCATTATCCAGAATCGTAACGGTGACAGTGACGGTCTCACCATTTCCAACATTTGGCAGGGAGTCATTCAGAATATCGATGATGCCCTGTGCATATTCGATTTCATAAGCATCCAGCTCATAATCATTATAGAAGCCATTGGTTACCCGTTGATTCATGTCTTCAATATAAGTAACTACATCATCATAGGTAATCAGAAGAATATCAATGGGCTGAATATTAACTGAAACCTGATATACCCCATCCGTCTTGGTTACTCCTTCGATTTCATAGCTGGCGTGACTGTAAATCTCCTTTGCCAGTTCCACAAACTGACTCTTGATATCCGAGCCTTCCACATCATTGATTCCATATGCTACCATCAGGGCATCTGCCAGATAGTTTAAGCCGTCATCATAGACGGTCTGTGCCTCCTCCTGGGTGGAATTCGTGATTTTCATATAATTCGTGAAATCTGCCTTATAATTGACATCCAAAAGACTCTGTACATAATTGGCATAGGTCTTTTTGCTGTTGCCCATAAGGGAACAGCCGGTCAATGAAATTATGATAAGAACGGCAAGCAGTATGACTGCTGTTTTCTTTGTATTTGTTTTCAATGTTATTACCTCCTGTTTGACTTTCATATATGGTATGCTTTGTCACCAAAGCAAGGCAGCAAAGAAAATGCTTATTCATTATAGCACAAATAATTTTGCATTGCGATAATAATATTATAAAGTTTTACTTGCATTTCCATGTATCATGAATTAGCATTTAACATGATAATAGAAAAAAGGAGACAAAGGATGATATTCGATACTCATGCTCATTATGATGATGAAGATTTTGATAAAGACAGAAATGAACTGTTAAATCAGATGCAGGCCTCCGGCATCGGAAGAATTGTGAATATAGGGGCAAGTATGAAAACCTCTGCAATTACGGTGGATTTGACCAGGCAGTATGATTTTGTCTATGGTGCAGTAGGGGTGCATCCAAACGAAGTAGGTGCAATGAAGACTTCGGATTTAGACCAGCTAAAGGAATGGTCTGCACTGGAGAAAATCGTTGCAATCGGCGAGATTGGACTGGATTATCACTATGACGAACCATCCAAAGAGATACAGTTCCAATGGTTTGAAGTCCAGCTTGAGTTGGCAAGGCAGGTGGGGCTTCCGGTGGTCATCCACAGCAGAGATGCAGCGAAGGATACCGTTGACAGGATGAAGGCCCTTCATGCCGGGGATATCGGCGGTGTGGTCCACTGCTATTCCTATACCAAAGAGCTGGCAAGAGAATTTTTGAATATGGATTTTTATTTTGGAATCGGTGGTGTTCTGACCTTTCCGAATGCGAAGAAGCTAAGGGAGGCTGTAGAATATATTCCAATAGAGAAAATCGTATTGGAAACAGACAGTCCTTATCTTGCACCGGTACCGAACCGGGGAAAGCGGAATTCTTCCCTGAATCTGCCCTATGTGGCTGAGGTATTGGCACAAGTGAAAGGAATGACCAGAGAAGAAGTAGAGGCAGTAACCTTTGAAAATGCTGAGAAGCTGTACCGGATGAGATAATTATGCCGGGGTTGAATACTAATCCCTGATAAGATTGGAGAATATATGGAGAAGCTAAGTAATCCACAGGTGACCATTGAAACAATAAAAAAATACGGGTTTGATTTTCAAAAGAAATTCGGACAGAATTTTCTCATAGACGGACGGGTATTGGAGAAAATCATGGAGGCAGCAGAGATTTCCGAAGAAGACTGTGTGCTGGAAATCGGTCCCGGTATTGGAACCATGACACAATATCTGGCAGAGCGGGCAGGCAAGGTAATCGCTGTTGAAATCGACGGAAATCTGATACCGATTCTGAATGAGACCTTAGGGGAATATAACAACGTCACCATTATCAATGATGATATCCTGAAGCTAGATTTGGGAGCATTGGTAGAGAAAGAGAATCAGGGAAGACCGATTAAGGTGGTGGCGAATCTTCCATATTATATTACAACGCCCATCATTATGGGACTGTTTGAACGGCATGTACCACTGGATAATATTACGGTTATGGTGCAGAAGGAGGTTGCAGACCGGATGCAGGTGGGGCCCGGAACCAAAGATTACGGCGCTTTATCCCTGGCAGTTCAGTATTATGCCAAGCCGTATATTGTTGCCAACGTACCGCCGAACTGCTTTATACCAAGACCCAATGTAGCATCGGCAGTTATTCGTTTGACCCGTTATCCGGAACCGCCGGTTCAGGTGAAAAATGAAAAACTGATGTTCCGGTTAATACGTGCCTCTTTTAATCAGCGTAGAAAGACTCTGGTAAACGGAATCGGCAATGCACCGGAGGTGGATTTTACCAAGGAAGAAGCGGCACAGGCATTGGAATCCCTTGGCTTTAGTACCACCATTCGGGGAGAGGCACTGACGTTGGAAGAATTTGCAAGGCTGAGTGATGAACTGGAACGGCTTAGGCCAGAGGCTTAGCCTGTGACAGGCCATAGGAATTCATTGACAAAGGGAAGGATAAAGCTCCATATAAGAAAGCATAAACCAAACAAAATGAGTAACTCCTTTATGTCACTGCCATGAGAGGCTGTGGGTTCCTGTGAGTGCTTTGATTTTTGAACAGAAAACCACTGATGCATACAAAGCTTTGCCAGCAGATAGCCGATGACACTACCGAGTGTATTGGTAATCAAATCGTCTATATCTGTTACACGAAAGGTAAGTAATTGTAGTATTTCGATTCCAAGGGAAAAGCAAAAGCCTGCAAGCAGTGTGAAATGAAACTTTGAAAAACATTTCCATAGGCAGGACAGCAGCAGACCGAAGGGAATGAACATAAATATATTCAATACATATTGAACGGAATATCGCTGCAAAGGTATGGAGGGAATAAGATTTATGTTAAATTGCGGGGAGAAGCTTTTCACATCCGGAATTCCTGTAACATGAAAAACCCCTATAATATAAATTGCCAATAGTACCATCAGAATATTTCGGACAGGGCTGGTATTCTTATTAAACCCGATCTGCCAAAGCAGCAGACAGGGCAGAAGCAGAATAAGAGCCGGCAGTATATCCATTGTCATT
>JAIECC010000176.1 GCA_029068665.1 Lachnospiraceae bacterium | reverse complement strand
TTATTATGTTATGCATTTATTATCTTACTGTTGAGGGGACAACGATGTAAGATCAATTGGAGTTTAGTTACGTGACAGAAAGGAAGAAAAATGGAAAATCATGAATTATTAAAGGCAATGGAAGAACTTCTGGATCGTAAATTAGACCAAAAGTTAGACCAGAAATTAGAACCGATTCATCGGAGCATTGATGAATTAAAAGAAGATGTCAACATTTTAAAGAAAGACGTTAGTGAACTAAAGGAAGAGGTCGGCGTTCTAAAGAAAGACGTCGGTGAATTAAAAGAAGACGTCCATCTATTAAAGATCGATGTCCGTACATTAAAAACAGACATGGTTGGAGTCAAAGCAGATATCAGCAGTTTAAAAGAAAAGGTAATAAAATTGGAGAATTCAGATATTTTAATTCTAGATGAAATAGAGCGGGTACATGAAATTATGCTGCGTAGAACGGATGAATTGAAAAAACAGGTTATTGGTTAAATGAATGAAATCGAGCAGGGAATTTAATTCGTCCCTGCTCGGTTTCGTTCCTGCCACAATCTGTATTTATTCATGCCGCAATGCATCAATTGGATTCAGGTTTGCTGCCTTATAAGACGGAAGCAGACCGAAGATAATTCCAATTACCATAGAAAAAATAACTGCAATCACAGCCGCCGGAATGCTAATCGCTACCTTTGTCACCATCAGCTTGGATATTATCTCTGCCAGAATGATTCCGACTATGACACCGATTACACCGCCCATGCTGGTCAACACTGCTGCCTCAGTCAGGAATTGTCCCAGAATTTTTCCTTTTCTCGCTCCGATTGCCTTTTTCAGACCAATCTCCTGGGTACGCTCTGTTACTGATACCAGCATAATATTCATAACACCAATACCCCCTACCAGCAGAGAGATTCCGGCAATCCAAATCAGCATAGTATTGGTTGACTTACTTAGCTCCTGAATCTCTTTGGCCTGCTCTAACAGATTCACTGCCTTGTACTTTATAGTATCATCCTCTACAAAAAGCCCTGCATTTAAAATATTTGCTGCTTCCTTTCCAGCCGCGGTCATATTATCCGCACTGTCCAGCTTCAATACCAGATTCTGAGGTTCATCATAAGAATAGATAACCGGCCATGTAACATCCGGTACATAAATCGAACCACTGCTGTCTTCTGCATACATATAATAATCTTCTATTGTATTAATGACCGGTTCAAACTGAGAGGATTTCTCCACCACCCCAATTACTACATAGGGTTCCTGCCTGATTTCAATGGTCTTGCCCACCGGATCTTCTCCGGAAAAAAGTGTTTCTGCTGAATCATCATCCAGAATTACTACTTTACGGAAATTATTGAAATCCGATTCTGCAAAGTTTCTTCCACTTTTTATTATATAATTACAGGTAGAAAGATAATTTTGATCTACACCATATATTTTTCCCCCTGATAATCCGGTATTCTGATGATATACCGCATCATATCCTTCACGATAGGTATATAAAGAAGCATTTTCCACATGATCCAAATTCAAAATCTCCTGTCTTACTTCCTCTGAAATGACCGGAACCCCATCCGGAATCCCATTCCACTCTATCTCATATGCCCAATCGCCCTGATTCAATTGTACAGTTACCGTATTTTCTCCGGAGCCTACCAGATTCTCCTTAATCTGTTCATTTGTCCCCTGAATCGTAGACACAATTGCAATAATTGCCGCAATACCGATGATGATTCCCAGCATGGTAAGAAAGGAACGCATCTTATGTGACCAAATTCCCTGAAAGGACAGTCTTATATTCTCTAACATAATGTTTCCTCCTTATCAATAATAAATATCTCCCTCGGCTGATTCTTTTATCTTAGCACCTTCCCTGGCATCCTTACCATATGGAAATACAATTTGATCTTCCATGGTAAGTCCGGATACAATTTCTATCGCCTGACCCCAAAGAGTCTTTCCGGTAACTACATATTGTTTCACAAGCCTGCCATTTTCATCTGCTTTTAACACGTAGGACCTGCCGTTTTCTTCCCGGACATATGCCTTTTGCAGATAGATACTATTGGAATGGTCTTCATTGCTTGTCATGGTAAGGTCTACATATTCCCCATTTTGCAAGCCCTCTGTGTTCTCAATGTATGCTGTATAAGGATAATAGGATACGTTTGGATTTCCGTCTCCCCAGAAAGAATTATTATCCTGAGGATAATTTGAAATCTCTGTAATCGTAGCCTCAAAGCTCATGCCGCTTTCCCATGAATTCGCATACACGGTCTGTCCAACCTCAACCTTTTCAAGCATCAATTCACTTAAGGAGCCGCTCACATAAAGTCCTTCCGAACCACTGACAGTCAAAAATGGACTTCCATCTATAGGCGGGTTTTCTATGTCTCCTACCTTTTTGACGATTCCATTTACGGTAGCAGTCACCACACCATTTTCAGAAACCTTCTTCATCTGTTCCAGTTCCAGTTCTGCTCTCCGTTTGTTCAAATTCAGATCCCGTATCTCTCTTTCTTTTTCTGAGATCATACGTTCCAGTTCTCTTGCGGTATAGCCTTGTGGTACTTCCGGTTCCGCCACTGATGGTTCATCTATTGGACCATTGTCTGAGGATTCATGAATCTCCGATCTGGTACTTACCGCCCATTTGGATTCCTTCGCCATTTGAGGTAATCCGCTGTTTCCGCTTACATTCCATGCAGCCAGCAGTTCTCCGTCAAATGTATTGTCCTGATGAATTTCAAATATAACGAAAACAGGATTCGACTCGTCCGCAGACAGGCTATTTAAATATTCTCCCAGAACATAACATTCCGGCGTGCACAAAAATACATACGGATCATCTATGGTTCCGGTTCCCTTATTTGGCACAGAAATAGATGATATATAATTATATGCTTCTCCCGTTTTCTCTGTAGACTGCGGTATTTCCGGTTCCGTCGGCGTTACAGGAACCGGTGTATCCGGTACCGGTGTAGTATTCTTTAAACGCTCCAGTTCTTTTTGAGCTGCTGCAATTTTATTATTATAAGTATTAATGTCCAGTTGTTTCATCTCCAACTGAAGATTTGACATGGTCATGTCATAAGAAATCAATGGATCACCTACGGAAACCGTATCTCCTTCTGACACAAATATTTCTTCTATGGTCTGATTTTCCAGAAAATATACATCCTGAGACAAATCGTTGGTTACCATACCATAGCTGCTCATTTCATCACCGCCATACCACCAGTTCAAATTAGAGACCGGCACAACCTCCACCATGGCATTTTCTGAACGATACCAGCGATATGTAAAGAATCCGCCTGTCGCCAGTGCAGCAACCACAACAAGGGATATGATAATTATTATTATTTTTTTCTTACTCATCTGCCCCCTCCTTACTGCCTTCTTCCGTAATCATACCATCAATAATGTGTATAATACGTTTTGCCTTTGAGGCTATGGTTCTGTCATGGGTAATCATTACAATTGTAACCCCTTCTTCATTCAAGCTTTCGAACAGCTCCATAATCTGCTTCCCGGACTTAGAATCCAGTGCACCTGTCGGTTCGTCCGCAAGAAGTATTTTAGGATTATTTACCATAGCTCTTGCAATGGCAACCCGCTGCTTCTGTCCGCCGGAAAGCTGGGTCGGTTTGAAATCCACACGCTCTCCCAGGCCTACCCGTTCTAAAGCCGCTGCCGCCCGCTCTTTTCTCTCCTTTTTCTTTACGCCTGCATAGCTTAAAGGCAGTGCTACATTTTCCAGTGCAGACTGTCTTGGCATTAAATGAAAGCTCTGAAACACAAATCCTATCCTTTTAAGACGCAGGTCTGACATTTCTTTGTCCTTGTACTTTAGAACATCCTCTCCAGCCAGTTCATAGGTTCCTGAAGTTGGCTTATCTAAGCAGCCAATAATGTTCATTAGTGTTGTCTTTCCGGAACCGGACGGGCCCATAATCGCTACATATTCTCCTTCTTCTACCTGAAGAGATACATCCTTCAGTACCGGAACTACAAGCTTATCCTGCTGATACTCCTTAAAAATATTTTGTAAGTTCAATATCATTGCACTCATCCCTCCGGCTCTTCTGCTGGTTCTTCGACACCATCGTCTTCACCCGTGTAATCCATCATTTCACCATCTTCTAACAGGTCACCTTCCGGTATCATCCCATTCTCATCCAGCATTTCATCTCCATCAATCATGATACCGTCTTCCATCATGCCGTCACCGTCAATCATTTCATCTTCCATTCCGCCTTCCTGATTGTACAATGGTGAAGAATAATCTACCTCTTCTATATCAGTTACTGTGCTGACACCTTCATACAGTCCCGGCATCGGGTAAGCAATATAGTCCTCTTCTGAAAGTCCGGACTTAATCTCATATTCGCCCAGATTTTCATCGTACTCGCCCAGCTCTACCTTCCGTTTTTCTAATCGATTCCTTTTATCTGCAGCCCACACATACGGCTCTGCTTCATCCATTCCAATATATCCCTCAAACAGCCAGATTCCTTCCTTTTCTGTCATCTGTCCCTCGTTCATTTCAATGTAAACGTGCTGTCCAAGGATAAGTCCGTTTGTAGAATCCAGATCGATATAAAACGGATATTTGCTGGCACTCTGCCCGGAGCTTGAACCATAATAACCGTACTGGTTGTTATTCGTCTCCTGATTCTCCGTATCAACCCTGCTGATAGTACCGCTCCATGTCTGGTTCTCATCTATCCGGGAACGAATAATTACCGTCTGCCCTTCTGTAATGGACCATACACTCTGTTCACTTACCAGCCCCTTAACCCGATAATCACCGGTAGCCAGAATCGTTATGTATGCCGCACTGTTTCCCATGTCATCCATGCCAGACTCATTGATTGCCTTTACGACTCCCGCCATTTCACTTGTTACGGTAGAATTATCAATGGATTCCTGCTTCTTATTCATTTCTATTTTTTTGCTTTCGATATTGTATTCTGTCTGCTTAATATTATTCTGTATGCTCTGAATCTGAACGGTATAATTAAACTTTTCCTCCTCAGGTGCTGCATTCTTTTCCTCATTTAACTGCCGGATCTGATCCTGATAATTGGCGATCTCATTCCGCATCCCTTCCAATTCCAGTTGTGCCTGTGCCAGCTCTGCTTTTAGTGCATCTGTATCATATTCAAATAAAGGAGTGCCCTCCTCCACCTCATCGCCTTCTGCAACAAAAACTTCCTTGACTGTCTTTTCCGGATTCCTGTTCACTTCCCAAACTTCCTGAGGCTCTACCACACCGGAATATCGATTCTGTACACCGGAATTCGCAGAAACCAGAGAAGCCACTGATTCTACATATACCTTATCTGCGCTGCTTTTACCGGTACAGCCTCCCAGCGTTGCTGTCGCTGCAACAACCGCTGCAATTATAATTGCCACCTTCTTTTTGTTCATCATTCTCCTCCTGTTATTTATAATATGATTTTCTGCCAAAATGCCAAAATAATTTACTTTGTAGCCATCCTATCACATATTCTTTTCAAATTCCATGCTAGTTTCTTAATTTTTCCTTACTTATTAGTACTTTTAACAAGCATATTGGGAGAAGGGGTTTTCATTGACTAATTTATCCATCTATAATAGAATGTTTAATAGGTATGACTTTGCATTTTGGAGGCCAATTTTGGATAAATTTACTTATAAAATACTAGCTGTCGTCATAAGTATTATGATGACCCTTTCTTACATAACAACTGCAGGTACATCTCTTACAACGGTGTTTGCTGCAGAAGCTTCTTCTGAGGATACTTCTACAGAAGTCCCGGCGGTCATCAGTGATCCGAATGCACCTGCCATTGTAGCAAATTCTGCAATTGTTATGGATGCAAAAACCGGAGAAATCCTGTATGCAAAGAATGAGCATGACCGCTGCTACCCTGCCAGCATTACCAAGGTGCTGACCTGTCTGGTGGCATTGGAGCATGTAAATATGAACGATACCATTACCTTTTCCCATGATGCCATCTGGGGCATTGAGCGTGACAGCAATCATATCGCTCTGGATGTAGGAGAGCAGATTACGGCAGAGCAGTGCTTTCATGCCATATTACTGCAATCCGCAAACGAAGCCTCCTGGGGTATGGCAGAGCATGTTGCCGGTTCTATGGAAGGCTTTGCGGACATGATGAATGCCAAGGCGGCAGAACTGGGCTGTCTGGATTCTCACTTCGTAAATTCCCATGGTCTTCATGATGACAATCATTACACCACAGCATATGACATGGCACTGATTATGCGGGCCGCCATGCAGAATCCCATGTTTCGCACCATTGATGAAACGGTTTATTATCAGATACCACCTACAAATATCTGTGAGGACCCCAGGGATTTGTGGCATCAGTTGAAAATGATCTTGCCAACCAGCCCTAATTATTACGAACCTACAGAAGGCGGAAAAACAGGATTTACTGACCAAGCACGGAATACCATCGTTACCTATGCCAAGAAAAATGACATGGAATTGATTTGTGTTCTTATGAACTGTGAAGGTGCCCTTAATACCTTTTCGGATTCTGCTGCCTTATATGATTATTACTTTGATAATTATACCTATGCTTATCCGCTGCAGACCTTTAATCCAAATACTGCCAATCATTCTGATTATATATTGAATAATTACTATCGGGGCTTAGACCATGATACTTTGAACTTATCTGTTAATAATGATTATACGATTATTGTTCCCCGTAATATGGACGCTGCCGCCCTTACCACGGAAACCACATACTACAATACCTTTGAGAGCAATGTGGTTGGCAAAGTCTCCGTAATATATAACGGCGAAGTAATCGGAGAATCCGATATCATTTATAATGATATGATAATAGACGGCGAAGTTTTGCGCTGGGGTATTTCCCCGGAGGAACATAAAAAGCGAATGAACCTTACCCTGATTATTGCCGTATCCAGCATTACAGTGGTGGCAATGGCATTGCTTATTACATCCCGGATAAAAAACCGACGCTACCGATACTTGAAGCGCCGAAGCCAAACCAGCAAGCTCCACTTTTAAGAGTGTTACACAGAATATAAAGGAGGTAGAACCATGGATAATCAGCAATTTAATATCATAGAAGAATTAGATGCCGTTGCTGAAGCAGAACTTGCAGCCGACTCTGGAACTGAGTCCCCGGCTCCTTCTATCGACGACAATTTGAATACTCTCCGCTCTACCAACTGGGATATTCTGAATTATTTTCGTTCTGCATATATTACATATTCTGAGCAGGTTCAGAACCTGAAATCTGAGCTATTTGAATTGGACGTAAAGATTGAAGAACTACAAAAAACCAGAGATATCTATGCTTTTCAGTCTGATACCAGAAAGAATATTTTTTCTCCTTTGCCTGCTGCCCCTGCCACTCAGGGCAAAAGTCAATTAATACAGGCACAATTAGATGAGCTGCAAGAGGTTCGAACCTCTCTGACAGAACGAATCAAAACACTGGATATTGACCTTTCCTCCATTCGGAATCATATTCACGCTCTGGAGAATTCCAATCAATGTCTCATCTCCCTCTATCAGAATCTTCCTCAGCCGGAGGAAGCAGAACCGGAAGAAGAAGCAGACCAGGCACCTCCTTCTTCAGAAGCTATGGAGGAGGACAGGGCTGCACATGCCAGCCAGCTATTAATGCTGACACAACATGATAAGTCTCAGACTGCAGAGCGAATCCGTACTTCTATTCGACAGGGCATTGAAAATAATCAGAATAAGCTTGAGGTATTAAAATGGCTGATTCAGTCCGACCCGACCCGGGCCCGGCTGACCCTGCAGGAATTACAGGATGCCAATATCCGCCTGCTTGGGGCTGCAGATTCCATTATAAATGAACTGGATAACAGCCTGAGTACCCAATGTCCGATTTGGATGGCAATCGATGACTGTATCCAGCACTATCGATCCCTGCATCCGGAATGTACCATTGATGCTTCTATTGATTGTACCGATTATGACATGAAGGTATTACCAATCATTACCATAACTCTGATTCAGCTGTTACAGGAGGTATTGGACAATATCTTCTACTACTCCAATGCGAATAAAGTATTGGCGAAGGTGTACATTAACAGCCGGATGATCGACGTTTACATTAATGATAACGGCGTAGGCATTAATTCAGATTATCTGAAGGAAAGCCCATGGCACAGCGGTCTCCACCGTCTTCATGAAATCATTCATTTATTCGGAGGCAAGGTACAGATTGACGGTGACATTATAAGCGGTACCAATGTCCGCTTTTCGTTCCCGATGTGCTTGGAGCCGGAATCATGATTCTCTGGGTGATAATCTGACACTTGGAATCAGAAGCAATGCATCTAGTGACATATAATAAATACAGGAAAGGATTCTTGACCTATGAAAGAACAATTAGCAGAAATTATTGCAAAGAACGTGGAAGGATTATCTCCGGATGATATCCTTTCTTTACTGGAGGTTCCGCCTAAGCCGGAGCTTGGGGATTATGCCTTCCCTTGCTTCCGTCTGGCAAAAACCATGCATAAAGCACCAAATCTCATTGCAGAAGATTTGAAAGCCGCCATTACCGGTTCTCTTGATTTTATCGACGAAATCAAAGTACAGGGTGCTTACTGCAACTTCTATATTAAAAAGGATTTATTTGTTAAGACTATGCTGGAAGCCGCCTGCAAAGAAAACTTCGGCGGCTCTGATACAGGCGCCGGACAAGCCATCTGTATTGATTATTCCTCTCCAAATGTAGCAAAGAACTTTCATGTAGGACATCTTCGGACTACAATTATTGGAAATTCCTTATACAAGATTTACAGTAAATTAGGCTATACCGTTCACCGGATCAATCACTTAGGTGACTGGGGAACCCAGTTTGGAAAATTAATCGTTGCCTATAAGAACTGGGGCTCCAAAGAAGCCGTAGAAGAACGAGGCATCGCAGAGCTGATGGAGCTGTATGTAAAGTTCCACACAGAAGCAGAGCAGGATGAAACCCTTATTGAACAGGCAAGAGCATGGTTTGTTAAGATGGAACAGGGTGATGAAGAAGCCCTGTCAATCTGGCAATGGTTCAAGGATATCAGTATGATAGAATATCGTCGTGCCTATCAGCTTCTTGGAGTGGAATTCGACTCCTATAACGGGGAAAGCTTTTATCGGGACAAAACCCCGGCTATCATTGAACGATTGGAAAATGCTCATTTATTAAAAGAAAGCGAAGGTGCCTACATCGTAGATTTGGAAGAATATGATATGGCACCATGCATTATAAAAAAGGCTGACGGCGGTTCCATCTATGCTACCCGTGACCTGGCTGCCATTTTCTATCGGAAGGAAACCTATGACTTTGTAAAATGCCTGTATGTCACCGGACAGGAGCAGAAGCTGCACTTTGCCCAGGTATTCAAGGTAATCGAACTGCTGGGGAATGACTGGGCTGCCAGCCAGCTCATACACATCCCTTATGGACTGGTCAGCTTAGAGGGAGCCAAGCTCTCTACCCGAAGCGGCAATATTATCTATGCAGAGGATATTTTGTTAGAAGCCATTTCCAAGGTGAAGGAAGTCATTGAAGAAAAAAATCCGGAGCTGGAAAATAAAGATGAAGTAGCCAAGATGGTAGGTGTAGGAGCCATCATTTTCAATGACCTTTACAATCAGCGAATCAAAGATGTTTCTTTTAAATGGGAAAAAATCCTGAACTTTGAAGGTGAAACCGGACCATATGTGCAGTATACCTATGCACGATGCTCCAGTCTCCTTCGTGCCGTACCGGACTTTGACGAGGCTGCGGATGTTGATTACTCCCTTGTCACCGATTTAGAGGCCATGGAATTATTAAAGGCAATCAATAAATTTCCAAAGGCAGTTGCAGATGCCGCCGAGAAATACGAGCCGTTCCTAATCTCCCGATTTGCTATAGAAGTAGCACAGGCATTTAACCGTTTCTATAACAGCAGCCGTATTAACGTACCGGAAACCAATATACGGAATGCCCGTCTGAAGCTGACTGCCGTAACCAGAAAAACTCTGCGGGATGCCCTTGCCTTGCTTGGAATTGACTGTCCGGAGCAAATGTAAATCTCTGATCAAAATGTCCCAATCTGTCTGCCAGCAGCCGATTGGGACATTTTCGATTTTGCTTATTATCTGCAATTTTCCGTATATCTGCACTGTGGAAAGCTACTGCATCCCCAAAACATACCATATCGGCCATTTCTCTTTTGCAGGAGTTCTCCGCACATGGGACACTGCTTTTTCGGCTGCTTTTCCAATTCTTCTCTCATTTTTTCAAAGCACTGCTGATTCATCATGCAGTCATTTAATGCCCGGTGTGCCCCTGCGGTACTGATTTTATAATAAGAAGCAATGTCTACTAGTTTATGGTGAGAAAGCTGGGGCAGACATTGTCTTGCCATAGGCAGTGTATCAATATAATCATTGGACACCGTTCTGCCAAATAATGCTTCTGTGGCATTCCAGATAAACTTCATATCAAAGGTATGTATATTATGTCCTACCAGAATTTCATCACCGATAAATGCAAAAAATTCCGGCAGTACCTCCTTGATTCCCGGCTCTCCGGCTACCATTTCATTGGTAATGCCATTGACTGCGGTAGCATAATAGGGAATGGGACGTTTGGGATTCACCAGCCGGCTGAAAGTATCCGTGACCTGTCGCTTCACTACCTTCACGGCAGAGATTTCTATTATAACATCCTGGTTGAAATTGGTTCCTGTGGTTTCAAGGTCAAATACTACATAATCAGGTACATAATTATTTAATTTCTTTCCGTGTTTCTCTCCTAGCATAATCTCCTCTTTCGTTGCTGCATAATCTTCTATCCCTTATATTTTAGCGGACCATATTACAAAATACAACTCTCATAAATTGCTTTTTTGTGAAGACTTGTTTGCTTTTTCCACAGAAAACAGCTATACTATTTACATTATATTTTTATAGGAAAGGAACTAGGA